>CAKSSZ010000051.1 GCA_934489915.1 uncultured Clostridia bacterium
TCGATAACGCATGGAATACCATCAATCGAATTATATGCAGCCATAAGCATTTCAGCACCGGCGTCAATCGCAGCTTCTAATATCTTTGCTAAAAAAATCGGATCGGATCTGGTTGCATCCTCGGCAGAAAATTCAATGTCGTCACAAAATTCCTTTGCATAGCGTACGGCTTTTACCGCTTGCGCCAGAACCTCATCCGGTGTTTTTTTCAACTTATACTGCATATGGATGGGGGAGGTTGCGATAAACACATGAATCCTGGGATGTACCGCTTCCTTGACAGCATGCCAGGCGGCGGTAATATCCTGTTCCGTAGCCCGTGCAAGAGAGGCCACTGCCGTTTGCTTCAGTTCCTTTGCAATTCGTTCTACCGATCGGAAATCACCGGGAGAGGAAATGGCAAAGCCCGCTTCAATCACATCAACCCCAAGGGCTTCCAGCTGACGGGCTACCTCCAGCTTTTCTTCCAGGTTCATACTGCAGCCCGGCGCTTGCTCGCCGTCACGCAGCGTGGTATCAAAAATTTTAATTTGTCTCATGGCTTTCCTCCTGATGATCAATTAATGTATGGGGACCACGTTCCAAAGCGGTAATGCCTGTACGGCATAGCTCCAAAATACCGTAGCCTCTGGCGTATTCAATAAAAGCGTCCAGCTTGGAATCCTCGCCGGTTACTTCAATACTGACCGATTCCGGTGTGAAATCGACTACCTTGCATCGGAATACCTGTACCGCCTCCATCAGCTCCGCACGCTGACCCTGGGCGGCGGCAATTTTAATCAAAAGCAGCTCCCGTGCAACAATTTCTGTCGGAGATAAAATTTCTACC
The DNA here is from genome assembly GCA_934489915.1 of uncultured Clostridia bacterium. Lineage (GTDB taxonomy): Bacteria > Bacillota > Clostridia > HGM11514 > HGM11514 > SIG438. The sequence goes on from CAKSSZ010000051.1 coordinate 830, forward strand.
TTGTGCACTTCCTGGAGCTTTTCCAGCTGCTTGACAATCTGTTCCTGAATATACGAATCACCCGTTGCGACAATCGTCATTCGTGAAAAGGCGGGCTGTTCGGTTTCGCCGACGGTCAGACTGTCAATATTATAGCCTCGGCGGGAAAATAATCCTGAAATCCGCGCCAGCACACCAAACTGGTTCGATACAATCACGCCTAATACAAACTGAGTTTTTTTCATATACCATTACCACCTTATTTTAAAATCATATTTTCTAACGAGCCGCCCGGCGGAATCATGGGGAGCACCTTTTCAGCCGGGTCAATTTGACAGTCAATTACTGTAACGGTTCGTTTGGCCGTCCCGAAACGGAGGGCGTCCTGAAACTCCTCTTTCGTTGATACACGAAAGCCCTGCGCCCCAAACCCATAGGCAATGGCAGCAAAATCTACGGTGCGGTGGGGAAGGAGAGTTGCACTGCAGCGACCGTCATAAAACAACTCCTGCCATTGTTTTACCATGCCTAAGGCATGGTTATTCAATACAATTACCAAAAGCGGCAACTGATAAGAAACCGCCGTTGCCAACTCGTTGAGATTCATACCAAAGCTGCCGTCGCCGGTAAACAGTACGGCAGGGCGGCCGGTGGCTAACATGCCGCCGATTGCGGCGCCCATGCCAAAGCCCATGGCGCCCAAACCCCCGGAGGTCAGGAAGGAATGGGGGCGGGATAAGGGATAATACTGTGCCGCCCACATTTGGTGCTGTCCTACGTCGGTTGCCACCAAATAATCCTTGGTTGCACCGGCGGTTGTTTCCATCAGCCATTGTGCAGTCATGGGTTTGGCAGCGGGATTATGCGGTTTTGCTGTTTGCTTGCGCCAGGTCGGATGAGTAACCGGTTCGGTAAGACGAATCAGCTCGGTCAGAACCGATTTGCAATCACCGTTTAAGGAGAGATCGGCCGGAATATTTTTATTGATTTCAGCCGGATCAATCTCAATGTGAATGATATTCGCATTGGGAGCAAACGCCGCTTTATTGCCGGTTGTCCGTTCACTAAAGCGCATTCCCACTGCTAACACTACATCAGCTCTTGCTAATGCCTGACCGCCTTCCTGATTGCCATGCATCCCCATCAAACCTAAATGAGCAGAGGCCGGCAATGCGGAAAGTCCCATCATGGTACAGCCGATGGGGGCGTCCATTTGCTGTGCCAACCGGAGCAGCTCCTGTCCTGCGCCGGAGCCTGTAACGCCGCCGCCGCAATAGAAAAAGGGGCGTTTTGCCCGCTGCAATAAATTTGCTGCCTTGAGCAGGCTTTCTTCGGACGGGGTTGGACTTGCAGATAGAGGAAGCGGATCCGACGGCGTGTAGGAAACCATTTCCCGCTGAACGTCCTTTGGAATATCAACCAAAACCGGCCCCGGTCGGCCGGACATTGCAATCTGAAAAGCGTGGCGAAGCACGTCTGCCAAATCAGAAACAGATTTGACAATAAAATTATGCTTGGTAACAGGGAGAGTAATGCCCCAAATATCAATTTCCTGAAAGCTGTCCCGTCCCAATAACGGAAGCGCAACGTTGCCGGTAATGGCAACAACCGGCGAGGAATCCAGGTGAGCTGCCGCCAGACCTGTGACTAAATTGGTTGCCCCCGGGCCGGAGGTAGCGATCACAACCCCCGGCTTTCCGGAAGCACGTGCATATCCGTCTGCCGCATGAGTCGCTCCCTGTTCGTGAGCCGTTAAAATATGATGGATTTCAGGGTGGCGATAAAGTGCGTCATATAAATCAAGCACCTGCCCGCCCGGATAACCAAAAACAGTGTCTATCTGGTGTTCCAGCAGCACTGAAATGACAACTTCCGCTCCGGTTTGTTTCATAATCGCCCTCACTTTCTTTTGCTGCGACAAAAAAAGAGTTCTTTCTCATTATTATAGCATAATCAAAGGGATTTGTCTACTGGGAAAATGCATGAATTCCCCCTGATTTACGCAAGCTAAGAATAGATTTTGAATTTTGGGAGGAGTCAAAATGAAAAATTTCGCCGGAAAAATTTTTGCCGGCATTATTTTCTTGTTATTTGCAACGATTTGTGCTGCTCAGCTGTATTCCTATTGCAGGAGTTCTCGCAGTGCTGCTGTCAAACGGGATCTATCCGCTCCGTTGGCGCAAATCACATTAGAAACAGAGCTGCCGGAGCCGGGGGTTATGCTTCTGGTCAACGGAGCAGAACGGGAATCCTTTTCTAACAAAATTGTTACAGCGTCTGTTACGGAGTATAGCCTGATTGAGGTCTCCTGTGAAGAAGTCAATCACCCTGTAACCGTTGCGGTTACTGGGATTCCGGATTATGTGAACCGTTCTTGCCTCACGCAAAAAGCGAGTGGTTTTCAAAAAAAAATTTTAATTGGGCGCATTTTATTTCAATAAACTACTTGCGTTTTTGAAAAAAATGTTGTATAATAGAACGGCACGATGAATTTTTGAATTGCAAGGTGCAGGGAGGCGCAATATGACTCAGGTGGCAATTGACGGTCCCGGCGGAGCCGGAAAAAGTACAATCGCAAAGGCAGTTGCCAAAGAACTGGGCTGGATTTATGTGGATACCGGCGCTATGTACCGGGCAGTCGGATTGTCGGCCTTAAAACGTGGGCTTTCCATCCGGCAGCAGCAGGCGGAAGTGGAAGCTATGATGCCGTCTTTGGACATTCAGCTTCGCTTTTCTGAAGGATGCCAGCGGATTTTTCTGGAAGGTGAGGATGTTAGTGAGGCAATTCGTACACCCGAGGTGTCTTTGGCGGCGTCTGATGTCTCTGCCATCAGCAAAGTGCGGGAGGCGTTATTGGAACGCCAGCGGCAATTGGCCGAAACGGAAAACGTTGTGATGGACGGCCGGGATATCGGCACGGTTGTGTTACCTCATGCCCGTGTAAAGCTGTTTTTGACAGCATCAGCAGAGGAACGGGCACGGCGGCGGCATCGGGAGCTTGCGGCAAAAGGGGAAGAGGTTCCCTTCGAGCAGGTGCTTGCTGATTTATGTTATCGTGACAAGCAAGACTCCACCAGGGCGGCAGCGCCGCTCAGAATGGCTAAAGACGCTGTTTTGGTGGATACAACAGGTCTTTCTCTGGAGCAATCGACAGCAAAGGTTTTGGAGCTGATTCGGGAGAGAATATAAAGAAGAGGGTGTCAGGTTGTTTTACCGGATTGCAGTTGGTCTTGTGCGGCTTTATTTATATCTTATCTTTCGTGTGCAGGTGTCAGGGAGTGTGCCCAAACAGGGGGGCTGTCTGATTTGTGCAAACCATACCAGCTACTACGACCCGGTTGTTATCGCTGCGTTTTGCGGCAGGCCCTTGACCTTTATGGCAAAAGAGGAATTGTTTTCGCACGGTCTGTTTGGCTGGCTGATCCGCCGTTTGGGTGCATTTCCCGTCAAACGGGATGCCAATGGGTTTCAAGCGGTAAAAACAACATTATCTATTCTGAAACAACAAAAAGCAACGGTGATCTTTCCGGAAGGGAAGCGGAATCGTGACGGGAATCGTTCCGCACCAAAAGCAGGCGCAGTGATGATTGCGCAGCGGGCGGGAGTTCCGATTATTCCGGTAGGGATTCGTAGCAGTTTTCGGCCCTTTTCTTCCTTGAAGGTTACATACGGCGCTCCCATTACTTATGATGCGTTTGCCGGCAAAAAGCTGGAGGGGGAGGAGCTCGACCGGCTTGCAAACCAGTTAATGAACCAAATTTTTGCATTGACGGAGGAAAAGGCATGAACATTCTGACAGCCAAAACCGCAGGGTTTTGCTTTGGTGTGAACCGGGCAGTCGGCATTGTTTATGATAAAATTGAGCAAAATCAAAAAATTTGCATGTTAGGACCGATTATTCATAATCCTCAAGTGGTTGCCGATTTAGAGGCAAAGGGAGCGAGAGTGATCGGCAGTTTAGACGAAGTGCCCGACGGAGATACCGCAGTGGTGATTCGCGCCCACGGGATTCCGAGCGACGGTTATGAGCATATGAAGCAAAAGGGCATTTCATATATTGATACAACCTGTCCCTTTGTAAAAAAAATTCACAATATTGTATTTCAGCATGATCAGCAGGGAATGCAAATTGTCATTGTGGGGGACAAAAGCCATCCGGAGGTCATTGGGATCAACGGCTGGTGCGGCGGACGAGCCGTTATATTAGACTCGCCGCAGCAGGCAGAATCGCTGGATTTTTCCGGCAAGAAGCTTTGTGTTGTAGCGCAGACCACACTAAACCGTGCGCTGTGGAAGGAAATTCTGGATCAGCTGGATCGGTGGAACCCATTGGTGTTTGACACCATTTGCAATGCCACCCGAGAACGGCAGGAAGAAGCAGCACGGCTGGCGCGTGCGTCGGACGTCATGATTGTGATTGGCGGTCAGAGCAGTTCAAACACAAAAAAATTAGCAGAAATATGCAAGCAGTATTGCCCCACTTATTTTATTGAGCGGGCTGACCAGCTGCCGCCTATTTCAGCAAAAAACGTTGGTATCACCGCAGGCGCATCGACGCCCGCGTGTATAATAAAGGAGGTTGTTCAGAAAATGGCAACAGAAAACACATCAGCTCAGGCAGAATTGAATTTTGCGGATGAGTTGGAAAAATCATTCAAAACTTTAAATACAGGGGATATTGTAAGGGGGACTGTGATTAGCATTACTCCTACAGAGGTTTATGTTGACCTCGGCGCTAAATCCGATGGATTTATCCCTGTAGGCGAGTTGACCGAGCGGCCGGATGTAAAGCCGGAGGACATTGTTAAAGTGGGTGACGAAATCGAAGTATTCGTTGTTCGCGTCAACGATGTGGAAGGCACCATTCAGCTTTCCAAGAAAAAGGTTGCCAGCATTCAGGGCTGGAAGGATATCGAACAGGCCATGGAAGAAGCAAAAGACTTAAAGGGTCATGTGGTGGAAGTGGTCAACGGCGGTATGATTATGGTTGTAAACGGCGTTCGGGTGTTTATTCCGGCGTCTTTGGCAAACGACCGTTACATGAAGGACTTATCTCCGTTAATCGGTCAGGAATTGCCGGTTCGTATCATTGACGTAAATCCCAAGCGGCACAAAGTGGTTGGTTCTGTTAAGGCGATCCTGATGGAAGAAAGAGAAACCAAATCCAAAGAGCTGTGGGAAACCATTGAAATCGGTAAGAAATATCAGGGCGTTGTCAAATCCCTGACCAGCTTTGGTGCGTTTGTCGATATCGGCGGGGTTGACGGCTTGATTCATATTTCCGAGCTTTCCTGGAAGAGAATTAAGCATCCTTCCGAAGTAATGAAGGTTGGCGATATTGTTGACACTTATGTGATTGACTTTAATAAAGAAACCGGTAAAATTTCTCTGGGTTACAGAGATCCGGAAGAGAATCCTTGGAATCAGGTTTCCAAGATGAAAGCCGGCGATGTGATTACCTGTAAGGTAGTCAGACTGGTTCCCTTCGGCGCATTTGTGGAAGTTGTGCCGAATGCAGACGGTCTGATCCACATTTCTCAGATTGCTGATCATAGAATCGGCAAGCCTTCTGATGTGTTAAGCATCGGTCAGGAAGTACAGGCTAAAATTCTGGAAATTGATCCGGAAAAGCAAAAAATCAGCCTGAGCATACGTGCATTGCTTGAAAATAATCAACCGGAAGAAGCCTCTGCTGCAGAAGAAGCAACAGGGGATGAAGCACCGGTAGAAGAATAAAAAATAGCACAGAAAGTTAAAATACGCATATCGCAAAAGCGATATGCGTATTTTTGCCTTTTTCAATTATAACGATTGCGGCTTGCTTTTGCGCATGGTTAACAGTTTTTTGGAATGCTTAAATAATACAACCGGCTTTCTTTTTGAATTCTTTTTCTCACTCTTTCAAATGCCTAAATCACTTGTCTGATATGATATAACGCATATTTAACAAATTTATATGGGGTTGTGTTTTTTTGTTTCTTATGTTATAATCAAATTGTATAAATGTTTTGAAACCTTTTGGGCAGATGAAAGGTATTCTTAATGAAACAATAAAAAAGAAGGGGAGAGAAGAATGAAAAAAATTATTTCTGTAACACTGTGTCTGTTACTGGCTTTCAGCCTTTGTGTTCCGGCTTTGGCAGCAGAGACAGCGGAGGAAAAAATGCTCCTTGCGATCAAGGAGCGGATTGCCGCAACAGACGAATATGAGGAGTTCAATAGCTCTGTGAGAGACGAAAACGGGAATAAAATGTTTTCTTTTTCCTGGTCGGGCCAACAAAAAGGGTTATCCCTGGATGTAAATGAAGAAGGCGTGATAGTAAGCTACCGTAAGTATGATTGGGGAGAGCAAGAGGGAAGAAAGCCCTATTTTCAAAGACCCTCTGCGGAAGAACTGACCGACCGTGCCAATCGGCTTTTTTCTCAATTGAATCCTGATGTTACCGTACAGCTTACACTGGATTCCGACCGACTGGAATTATATAGTGATGAAACTCTGTTTCGGGTGCAGCGTATCGAAAACGGGATTGAAGTGATAGGTGATTCCGGCACATTGACGGTAGACAATCAGGGAACGGAAATCAGATCCATGTATGTTACATACACTACAGGCTTAACCTTTGACGCTTCGGAACCGAAGCTTTCCAAGACAGAGGCGCAGAAAGCTTATGAAAAGCAATTAACGCCGAAGCTTTTCTATCTTTATCATATGGAAGAAGATAAGCCGTCTTTTCTGTTAGCTTATCGACTACAGGATTTTGACCAATACATTGCGGCAGATAACGGTGAGATCGTAAGACCAAACGATACTCAGGAAAAATATAACGGATTAGCGGACGAGGAAGGAGGCGGCAGTGCAAATTCAGAAGCCGCAGAGACTGCAAAATTAACCGAAGAAGAAATCAAGCATTTAGAGGAAGTGGAAGGATTGCTTTCTCAGAAAAGCTTAGAGCAGGTGGTGCGAAAGCTTTCTTCTGTTCTTTCCATTACCCCCGAGTATCAGCCGGTTCGTTTTAACCGTTACCCCGGTTCTGACGGAAAATACAGCACTTTTATGACATTTAAAAAAAATGAGGATAGCATGATTACTGTCAGCTTAGACGCAAAATCCGGTGCGATTCAACACTACGCCGATGATCAAAGCGCTTGGAATGAGGATAAACAAACGAATCCTTCACCCGAGCAATTAGAAAAAGCTTTTGCGTCCTTATCGGATCGGGCAGGGGAATATCAATATGACGAAGCAAGCAATCGGTTTATCCGCTATGCCAACCATATTCCCGTGGAACGGGATGACGCAATCCTCTTTTTCAATCAAAATGACAAAGTGTGCTATTACTACATTAGCTATACCGATCTGGAATTTCCGTCCAGCGACGGGGCGTTATCTCCGGAGGAAATCACTGCAAAATTATTTGAACAGGTGGATTATCAGGTAAGATATCTGCCGATTGATCAGCAAGCCCGGCTGGTGTATGCCTTGTCGGACAGACCCGGTTATTTAGACGCAATGACGGGAAAACTCCCTGTTCCGGCAGAGCAGGAACCCCTCATTTCGGAATATTCGGATATAACCGGCCCTTATGCGGAAGCCGCAGCAAACGAGTTGGCAAGGTTTGGCATCGGGTTTGCCGGGGGTAAACTGCTTCCGGAGCAA
>CAKSSZ010000052.1 GCA_934489915.1 uncultured Clostridia bacterium
GGAACAAGCTGCTGTCCTGATACAGCTCTGCCAACTTTGCGCCGTTTTCTTCGTACGGAACGGTTTGATCCTGTCCGCCCGCAACCAAAATAATAGGGATATTTGCCCGGCGCAGAACAGGCAACTGACGAATGGGGTTTTTCTCGGTTGTCAGCGCTTCTTCCTCATTTACGCCATAGCATTTTTTACAGCCTTCCCAGCAAAGAGCATTACCGCTCCCCTTCCCCATGCCGCGGGGCCAGCTGTTCATATCAAGAACAGGAGCGTCTAAATAGAGCGCAGTAACAGATTGAAAATATTTTGCCGCATAGTTGACAGCGTACATGCCACCCCGGCTAAAACCAAATAAAATAGGCTTTCCGGAAAGCTTGAAATAGCCCATCACAAAGCCCCGGAATTCTTCCATCAAACTCACCGCCTTCGGACTGCCGTACATGTCCGATAAGCAATAGTAAGCCAAATAATACCCCTGCTCCAATAACGCCATATCTGCCTGGTCAAACGCACCGAAAAATTCCGTGCGCCAGATCCACATACCATCCTCACGAGGCTGCTCGGGAGCAATTAAAATTCCTTCCCGTCCGTCTAAATAGAAATCCAAACGGCGATATCCCTTCCACTTGGATTCTGCAATTCGCTTTGCGTCCTGCCGAGCCATTTCAATGACCTGGCTCCTGTTGCTCTTCGCATATGCCTGCTCCACGGAAAGTGCATGCATCTCCTTATTCGGATTGGTATGACCGATGGATTCCCGCCATGCGTTGGAGATGGTTTCATTATCAAACCACAGCAAATTAAAATAATCTCCCGGCCGGGATTTTTGCACATAGAAAGGCATCCGATTCAAGGTAATATTAAACAATTGCTTAATCATGGCCTTGGCAATCACCCAATGTCCGATGCTGTTAGGATGAATGCCGTCCCCGGAGCTGTAGCCGGGATTGCGTTCATAGGTTGCAGACAAGTATTCACTCATTGGTGTAAACAAGTCTACCGTTGCCAGAACCCCTTCCTGTTCTCCCAACGTCATTACCCATTGAGCATAAGCCTCTAATGTTTTATTATAATATTTATAGGGGTGCAGGTATCCTGCGTCCGGCACCGGTTCTTCAGAAAGCTCCAGGCTAAAGCTGTTGGGGTCAAACGGTGTCGGCGTCATCACCACAATCTGAGCGCCAGTTTGGCGGATTTGCTCAATCGCAGATAACATTCCTTCCCGAAAAGCTGCAAAACGTGTTTCTTCTAACGCGGCATAAATTCCGTCGTTCATACCGTAGCATAAAAATACTACATCAGGCTGAATTGCTTTCAGCGTTCTGTCCAGCCGTTCCGATAAACAGGGTCTGGGGAACGGGTGCTCCTTTTCACTTAATCCGGAGACTGTTTCGGAACTTAGCCCTAACCGAATGATCTCTCCCTCATAACTGGAAAAATAGTATTGAATCAAGTACGTTTCAAAAAAATCTACATATAAGCCGTTATGAGTAATACTGTCTCCCAAAAATAGTATTTTTTTATCTCTCCATTCTTTCAGCATATTCTTCTCCTCCTTCTGACTATTCTGAAATTCCCAATAAATTTGCCGCATTCTGATATAAAATCAGCTCTTGCTCTTCTTCCGTTAATGGCAGCTGCAAAAACCGCTCCAGACAATGACGGTGAGTAATAATCGGATAATCACTGGCATAGAGCATTTTCTCCACGCCGTGCTTGCGAATGATTTTCATTGCATCCTCGTCAGACAGCTTATCCAGTGAGCTTGAAGTGTCAAAATAAAGGGGCTGTCCGGCAAGATATTCATAAGCTTCTTCCCAACGGCTATACCCGCCGAAATGAGCGGCAATAAAGGTCACCTCCGGGAAGGCGTCCACTGCATGGCGCATCCGCTTCGGACTGGAATAATCGTAAGTTTCATCCCCCACGTGCATCAAAATAGGAAACCGGCTCCCGACCTTTTCATAAATCCGAAACATCTCCGGGCAATCAATTTCAAAATGCTGAAAATCCGGATGAAATTTCAATCCGTGCAGTCCCAGTTGTTCGATATGATCCAGCTCTGCTTCTACATTTTCATAATCGGGGTGCAAGGTACCAAAGCCGATAAAATACCCTTTTTGAGCCGCCACAATCTCTCCCAAATAACTGTTAATGTGTTCTACCTGCTCTACCTTTGTAGCGGTAGAATGAACGACCAAATGAGTCATGCCGGCCTCTTTTGACAAGGCTAATAAATTGTCCAGCTCTGCCGTGCCCTCCATCTTGTAATGATAGTAGCTGCCCAGCTGGTGCACGACCTTTGAAGCAATTTTATCAGGAAAAATATGATTGTGAAAATCAATAATCCGTCCCGTCATGGAACCATCTCCTCCCGTGTTCCGCATCAAACGATGTCATTGGTAATATCATTTTATATTTAACTATTATTATATCACAGGATCTGAAAAAAAGCAATCCCTTTCCCTCTTTTTCGCAGAAACCACACATTTTATTCAAATCCGACCGAACGGGTCAGCTTTCGAAAAGCACGGGGCGTCATATTGCGATGCTTTTTAAAAACAAAATTAAAAAATTTTGTATCTGCATATCCCACCAGCTGCGCAATTTCCAAAATGCTCTTTTCTGTGTTGGCCAGCAGCCGGCAGCTTTGCTCTACACGCACCCGCTGCAAATAATCCGAAAAGGTCATGCCAGTATCCTCCTTAAATTTTCGGCTGATATAAGGCAGGCTATAATTTAATTCAGCCGCCAATTCGGAAAGGGATATGTTCTGCGCATAGCGGTCATTGACAAATTGAATCACACTGTCGCAAATCCGATCTGCACGGGGTAATTTTGGCTCCATTCCCCGCAGCGTCTGAATCATCAATTCAATTAAATTCCCTCGCAGAATTTCCAAATAACCCGGTTTTTTGTCGTTATATTCCCGCTGCATACGGGTAATCAATGGCAAAATGGCGCCGTTTTCGTGAAACACCCAGGAACAGGAGCCAAGCAAGGTAAATGAGCCGCTCATTTTAATCAGATAATGCCGAAGCACCTGATACAAGGATCTGGTTCCGGTCAAGGTCTTATCAATAAATTCCGGCAGGAACAAGCAATTAATTATTTGGATCGGCTCCTCCCCTAACCGGCGATAACTGTGGCGTGTATCATAATCCATAATAATATAATCCCCGGTTGAGAGCACCTGCCGATTGCCATTTAAAAAATGCTCAATCCGCCCCTGCCCCACATAGGCAATCTCTAAAAATTCATGGGTATGCTCCCCTACGTCCGTCAATGCGGAAACACTAAAGGTGATGCCGTCCTTTTTTAATCGTATTGGGTAATCCAAATAAGAGGTCAAGTTAAAATCACCCCCAAAAATAAAAAAATACGGGATAGACTTATTATAATACTTTTGTTATGATATTGTCAAGAAGTTTCAAAAAGAAAGAAGGGTTTTTTCATGATTTTTCTGACTTGTTTACGGTGTGAATATCAAGCAAATCCTCTCGGGTTGGATGAACCGGCTCCCCGTTTTTCCTGGAAAATCAAAAGCGATGAAGACGGCGTCATGCAAACGGCATTTCAAATACAGGTAAAGGACATGTGGGACAGCGGAAAAGTAGATTCCGGGCAATCCGTTTTTGTTCCCTATGCCGGGAAAACACTTCTCCCCTTCACATGCTACCCTTGGCGGGTACGAATCTGGCATGGCTCCGTTTGTTCCGATTGGGCAGAAAGCCGGTTTGAAACCGGGAGGATGGCCTCCCCCTGGCAGGCTCAGTGGATCGGCGCTCCGAAGGATTGGGAGGGCTGCCCGGTATTTGAACGAAAAATTCATCTGCGTCAGCCTGCTCAAAAAGCCAGAATTTATGCAACGGCATACGGCTTATATGAGATTGAAATTAATGATCGGAGAGTAGGAGACGAATATTTTGCCCCCGGTCTTACAAGCTATCAAAAACGGCTGCAGTACCAATGCTATGACGGAACCGATTATTTTCATGCAGGAGACAATACCGTCCGCATTACCCTTGCCAAAGGATGGTGCAAAGGCAGGTATCCGTTTCAAACCGGGAAAGATTCCTTCGGTTGTCCGGAAAACGCTCTGTTGGCAGAAATCCGTATTGTAACCGAGGAAGGCGAGCAGGTATACGGCACCGACACAGATTGGCTCTGCAAAAAAAGTCCGATTCTATGGAGTGAAATTTATGACGGTGAGGAATATTGCGCCTACATGGAAGAGGATACTGCCTCCTCCCCCGTTTCCTATTCCTTGGGATATGATTCTATTATCGCTCAGCAATGTGACGGAGTCAGAGTGATGCAAACCGTTTCTCCCGTTGCTCTCATCACCACGCCGAAAGGAGAGCAAGTCATTGACTTCGGACAAAACATGGTTGGCTGGGCGGAATTCACCGTAACCGGACGGAAAGGAGAAACCGTTGTTCTTTCCCACGGAGAAGTTTTGGATCAGGAGGGCAATTTCTATCTTGATAATTTGCGTACTGCAAAGCAGCAGGTGTGCTATACTTTGAAGGAAGGCACTCAAACCTATCACCCGCATTTTTCCTTTCAGGGCTTTCGGTATGTACGGGTTGACCAATTCCCCGGGGAAATTTCCCTTTCCCAATTTCAGGGAAAGGTAATTTACACAAGCATGGAGCAAACCGGTCATTTTGCCTGCTCTAATCCTCTGGTCAATCAGCTGTATCATAATATTTTGTGGAGTCAAAAGGGTAATTTTATAGAAATACCGACTGATTGCCCTCAGCGGGACGAACGGGTTGGCTGGACGGGAGACGCACAGGTATTCTGCGAAACGGCTGCACTTAATATGGATGTCTCCGGGTTGTTTCATAAGTGGCTCGGGGATATGATTGCCGATCAAACGCCGGAAGGCGCCACATTGATCTTCGTTCCTTCTATGAAAGAGGACAAAACAGCGGCGGCCTGGGGGGACGCTGTAACAATCTGTCCCTGGCAAATGTATTTGGCTTACGGAGACACACGTCTGTTAGAGCGCCAATATCCCTCCATGAAAAAATGGGTGCAATATTTGCGGCATCAGGGAGACAATGAATTTTTGTGGAATACCGGATTTCAATTTGGGGATTGGCTGGGAATGGACGCCGCACAGGGCAGCTACAGCGGAGCCACCTCCAAGGATTTTATTGCAACGGCATTTTATGCCTATTCTACTTGGATCACCTACCGGGCAGCAGCCGCTCTCGGTAAGAAAGAGGATGCCGAACAGCTGCGGGAATTATATCAAAACATTGTAGCCGCATTCCAAAAAGAATTTACAACCGCCTCCGGCCGGCTCAGCGAACCAACGCAAACAGCTCATGCCTTGGCAATGTTATTCGGTTTAGCTCCCGATCCTGACCGTACCGCAAGGGATCTGCAAACACTGATAGAAAACAATCATAACCGGCTTACAACAGGTTTTGTCGGCACACCCTATCTGTGCCCCGCACTCTCGAAGGCCGGGCTGCACGACATCGCATACCGTCTTGTACTGCAGCAGGAATTCCCCTCCTGGCTTTTCTCAGTCAAGCAAGGTGCCACTACCATATGGGAGCATTGGGACGGAATCAAATCTGACGGCTCATTTTGGAGTGCGGATATGAATTCCTATAACCACTATGCATACGGGTCAATCGGTGCATGGATGTTTCGGACTGTTGCAGGAATTTCTCCCCTGGAGCCGGGTTATCAAAAAATTAAAATTGCCCCTGTTACCAGTCCTCGGTTAGACTGGGCAGAGGCTTCTTTAGACACGCCCTACGGAACAGTATTCAGCCGTTGGGAACGAAAACAGGGTAAGATACAGTATACCGTCACTGTACCGTGCAACACAACTGCCCGCTGGCAGGATCAAACAGGAACTGTTAAGGAGCTGCTGCCCGGTTCCTATTCCTTTTCAGAAATAGAATCGGTGACATCATAATAGTGATCTCCGCTAAACAGATAATAACGCCGCTGCGGTAAATAGAAATCAGCCAAAAACGCATGCTTTACAATGTCCTTTGCCTTCCTTCCCTCCCATTCAGGCAAATAGCCGCGGCAAAATTCGGGTCGTTCTAACAGCTGAAAGAAAAGCGGCTGCAAGGACGGCCTGGGTTCCATATAAGGTGGAACCGGCGCCCCACCGGTATGAAAGAGCCAATCAAACCGCAGATATTCGGCAAACAGCTTGTCCTCCCCTACGGTTTTCGTCATAAAACAAAAGAAAATTTCATACAGCTTTTTTTGCGCCAATGCTCCCAAACCGTCAAACTCCTTAGAAAACGCTTCATAAAAAGCAAAGGCAGACGCAAAGCAAGTAACCGCATACGAAACACTTTTCGGAAAGGCTCCGCTGTTATAAAACCGATCCACCGTATCCGCAATTTGTTCCAATCTTGCCACCTGCTCATAGGTGAGAAAGGCGTTATCGTAAATTTCATACGGAGCGGATGCTGAATAACGGTATTGATAGCGATCTGCCTCCCGTCTGATTTTAGAACCCTTGAGCAGTTTTAAAAAGCCCACCTGCAGGCAATCTGATTGTAAGGCATATACATCATTAAAGGACGCCTGAAACAAAGCATAGCTTTCCCAGGGCATCCCGACAATCAAATCGGTGTGAACCGGAATATTCCCTTGCTTTACAAGGCGGGTAATGCGGTCAAACAATCGGGTGCAGTCCTCCTGGCGATCCACTGCACGAAGCGTTTTTGCATTGGTACTCTGAATCCCGATTTCAAATTGAAATTTGTGCTTTGGAACTGTTGCAAGAAGGGCGAGCTGATCATCCGTCAAAAGATCGCCGGACAATTCAAAATGAAATCGGGTATGATGACATTCAAATGCAGCAAATCGCCAGATTTCGTCCGCCCTGCGGCGTGCCGCATTAAAGGTGCGATCCACAAATTTCACTAAATCAACTTCCGCTCGGTCGAAGGTGCATAAATCCCGGCAAACCCGCTCCACACTCATAAACCGCACCCCCTCCTCCACGGAGGAAAGGCAATAGCTGCAGGAGTAAGGACACCCTCGGGAGCTTTCATAATAAATAAGCCGGTGGCGGTTTGCGGCTAAATCCTCAGCAGAATAACAAAATGGCAGGTCGTCCAAAGGCGTCACCGGCACTCCGTGAATCACCCGTCCCGCAACCTTTCCCAACAAATAATCCGGCACGGACACCTCGCCTTCTCCGCAAATGATCACATCTGCAAAGGGGTATTGATCAGGGTCATAAGAAACTTCCGGACCGCCTAATAATATTTCACAATCCGGCTTCATCTTCTTTAAATCCATGCAAATTTGCCGTACAAGCTGAATATTCCATAAATAACAGGAAAATGCGTATACATCGCTTGTTTGCCGCAGCACAGCATCCATCAAACTGTGAAACGGCTCATTGATAGAACGCTCCAGCAGGGTAACAGAGATCCCTTTCCGTGACGCCGCAGCGCCCAGGGAACGAATCGCAAGAGAAGTATGGCAGTACTTTGCATTTAACCCGATGAACGTGACCGATTTCAAGTTTTCTTCCTCCGTATCCTAATTTGTTGATTTTCTTTTTCCATTATATCACAACAAGTTACTCATAGTCAACCAGAACAATGTCACTTCCGATTTTTTTAATTGCCTCCCAGGGAATGATCCGGTCCTGCACTTTTCCAAACAGCCCCAAACGGCTTTCCCCCGGGACAATCAGCGATTCAATCCGTCCCTCGTCCAAATCAAAGCCCACATCGCAAACAAAGCCCAGGCGCTGCCCGCTGGCGACATTGATAACCTCCTTTTGCCTCATATCGGAAATTCGCATCCAAATCCCCCCTTGCTCTTAACAAATTAAGACGCATACCATCATTCCCACCAGGTCGGCTGTCAGTGCTGCCGCTAAGGTATAACGCGTCTTGTGAATCCCTGCCGCCCCGAAATAAACGCTGATGGCATAAAATGTTGTTTCTGTCGAACCCATCATTACAGCCGCCATAAACCCCACCCGTGAATCGGCTCCGTAGGTATGAAGCAAATCACTGACAATGGCCAGAGAACCGCTCCCGGAGATCGGACGCATCAGCATCAGCGGCAACAACTCTTGGGGAATATGCAGCAGCCTTGTTACCGGTGAAAGCAATGAAGCCAATCCGTCCAACAAGCCTGACGCACGCATCATGCCAATCGCTGCCAGCAAGCCGATCAGAGACGGGGCAATCCGAACCGCAGCCAGCAAGCCCTCCCGTGTCCCGTCCAGAAAATGCTGATAACAGTCTGCACGGCAGATCAGTCCCATTAGTATAATGGCGCAGATAAAAACAGGTAAAATATAATCAGCCATGCCGCCTCCTTCGCCGCAATACGGCAGCACAGAACAAGCCGGCAAATAACGCAGCAATACTGGTTACCCAGCAATAAG
>CAKSSZ010000053.1 GCA_934489915.1 uncultured Clostridia bacterium
CTTCAAAGAAACGGCAAAGGTTCCTACCATTAGCGCACCGGTCGCCGGGGAGGCAATCCCGGGCAGCGCAGGGAGCGAAAATCAGTATACAACACGGGTGTTTTATTTCAGAACCTCCGGAATTAACTGGGAGGTGCCTACCTACGGAATGTATCTTTCCGACGCAAAGGACGGTCAACGCCTGGCGTTGGACGCCAAGGGGACGATTTCCAACGGTATGTTCGGGATTCGGATTTACGGCGCAGCCGTAGAGGATACGGATTATTTTGTACAGGGCTATGTGAAATCCGATGAAGAGGAAATTACCTCCGGGGAGCCGGTTTCCTATTCTATGAAATAACAGAAAGAAAAAGCTGCGGTGCATATCATTGCGCCGCAGCTTTTTTTTAATGATAGAAAATCTGACATTTCCTTTAAAAAACCTACTACTTTGGCAGGGGTACTTGTGTTTTGGAAATAAACTTGCTACAATATAGAAAAAAGGGGTGGGATGAATGAAAAGAAACTTATTGGTTGGATTGTTATGCGGCTTTTTGCTGCTGTTTTCGGTCGGTGCGGCAGGGGCGGACAAGCCCTCCGGGCTGGATCGGCTGACAGATGAGCCGGGGAATTTATATGTAGCGTATCTGGGCGGCTCCATTACGGAGGGCGCCGGCGGCTCGGGCAGTATTTCTTACGGGGACGGAGCAGGGAGCGGTCACGCAAGGTGGTCGTCTCAGCTGACAAAACGGTATTTTCAGAAAAAATTTCCCCATAAAAAGGTCATTGAGGTCAATGCGGGCGTTGGGGGAACCGGTTCCAACCTGGGGCTGTTCCGTATGGAAAAGGACGTGGTGGAACGGTGCGGCGGCGAAGGGCCGGACGTGGTGTTTGTGGAATTTGCAGTCAATGACGGCTGGCTCAATACCCACCTGCCCCAGCAGGGCAAGCAACAGATGGAGGGGATCGTCCGCCAGCTTTCCAAGCTGCCCAAGCAGCCGGTGATTATTTTTGTATATACGGCGGCGCTGGACAGCCCGGGGGACTTTACCACTTGCCTGGAAAGCGCAAAGGTGCAGCAGGAGGTGGCGGAGGCTTACGGAATCGGCTCCCTTTGCTTATCGGAATATGTGGCGGGCGGTACGGATCTGGACGGCAATGCCATTGTATGGGATCGCAGTCAGGAAAACAGCTGGACGGGGGACGGCACCCACCCCAGCAACCTGGGCTATACCAAATATACCGATTATATCATCCGGCAGTTTGAAACCCGTTACGAAGATTATTTTAAAAATCCTACTCGGCATGAGGCACCCCTGTTTGGCTACGAATTTGGGCATCCTGCCGCTCTTTCCCATGACAGCGAGCGGATCGCCTATACGGGGGAATGGCAGCGGATAAAGAGCACGGAGCTGCCTTATGTGTACGGTAAGTTCGGGGAAACCACCGGGGTGACTTCTGCCGCCGGGGCTACGGCTTCTCTGCAGTTTTCCGGCAGGAGCATTGGGCTTTATATCGGCAGGGGAAAATGGGGGGCAAAGGTGAGCTATGTGATTGACCAAGGCTCCTCCCAGCCTATTACAGGTGTAGTGGATCAATATAATGGGACCAATTACTGGATGCCGACCATCACCCTGTTCCGAAGCGATCTGCGCCCCGGGGAGCATACCATTACCTTGACGGTCATGCAGCCGGAGGCGGGGCAGGAGGAACGGAATCAGTTTTTGCTGGGCTACTTTTTATTGGATGAAGAACAGCCTGCGCCCACGGTTACCGGGGTAGCTTTGCCCAAAAACGTGCGGGCGGGGGAGAAAATTTTGGCAGGCTATACGTATGTCAATCCGGCGGAGGAAGGGGAAAGCCGCATTGAATGGCTGGCCTCTGACTCTCCCACAGGAGAAAAGCGGCCGGTCGGAACAGGCAGGGAATTTACCCCCGAGACGGATTTGATCGGACAGTATTTGTTTTTACAGGTAACGCCGGTGAACTGCTTAGGAACGGCGGGAGCGGGCGTGCTTTCAGAACCGGTGCAGGTGCGCCGCCCGTCTGCGGAGACGGCCGGGGAAACACGGGGGATTACCTACCGGCAGGACGGGACGGCCGCAGCGCAGGTGACCAATCGCCTTACCGGAGCTGTGCTCCCGGTGACGATGCTGACGGCGGAATATCGGGTGGATGAACAGGGGCGCCGGGAAATGATCCAAATTAAAAGTCAGTCCCGGCATATTTTGGGCGGAGAAACGGCGGAGATTTCGGTGAAGCTCACCCCATCGGAGGGGAGCCTGGTACAGACCGTCCTGCTCTGCGCCGATACCTTGGAACCCCTTTGCAGCCCCGTCTCCTATTGGCAAAACACCACCGAAAACGCCGTATGGACGGGGACAAAGCAGGAGGGGGAAATCCCCGTTTCTGTTTATCAGATCAACGGATTTTCAAACTAAACAATTTTATTCTAAGATTTTATGCTTTTTTTCTAAGAAAACTATTGATTTTTTCCGAAAAAGGTGATACAATTATTAATAGTTATAGAAAAGGAGGAAAAGAAGATGAATCTTCTGAAAAAATTGTGCGTTTGTGCGCTGGCTCTGATGACGGCAATGTCCGTTCTGGCAGGGACGGCAGCGGCAGCAGATCCTTCCCCGGCAAGCTACGGGGTGGACAATCTTAACAACGAAAGCGGCAATTTGTATATTGCCTATTTAGGCGGCTCGATCACTGAGGGTGCAGGTGCTGACGGGGTCATCACCTATAAGGATGACGCAGGAAGAGGAAGCGCCAGATGGACCTCTCAGCTGACCAAGCGTTATTTTAAGAAAAAATTCCCCAACAAGAATGTGGTTGAAGTGAACGCCGGCGTAGGCGGAACACCTTCCGACCTGGGCTTGTTCCGGTTCCGGCAGGAGGTTGTTGACAAGTGCAACGGCGAAGGACCGGACGTATTGTTCGTAGAATTTGCGGTCAACGATAAGTGGGTTTCCAACAACAGCCCTGTTGAGGCGCAAAAGCGGATGGAAGGGATTTTGCGGCAGGCAGCCAAGCTGCCCAAGCAGCCGGTTGTGATTTTCGTTTATACCGCAGCGGTAGACGACGGAAGCTTTGACAATTACTTAAACAGCGCAAGGGTACATGACCAGGTTGCCAAGTATTATAACATCGGCTCCATTAACCTGTGCAAATATGTGGCTGACGGAACGGATATTTATGGCAATGCGATTATTTGGAAGCGTGATACAGACGGCAGCTGGACCGGTGACGGAACCCACCCCAATAACGAAGGGTATACACAGTATACCGATTATATCATCAAGCAGTTTAACGAGCATTATGACGATTTCTTTAAGAAAATTGATTGGCAGCGTGCGCCGATGTCCGGCTATGAATTCGGCAAGGTAAGCCTGCTGTCCCAAAAGAGCAACCGGATCATTTATACCGGCGGCTGGAGACAGGAAAACGGGTTGCTGCAAAACGCTTTCTTAGACGGCGTCAGAACCAGCACCACCGCAAATTCCACTCTGTCCTTTAACTTTAAAGGCAGAACCATCGGTGTGTACGCACCCCGTGGGGAAAAGGGCGCAACCGCAAACTATATTATTGATAAAGGCTCTGCCCACCCCATTACCGGAACGGTGAGCAACTATTATCCCTCCGGTTGGATGCGTGTGAATACCATGCTGCGGTTTGACTTACCGCCGGGAGATCACACCTTCACCCTGACTACCAATGAAATGGAATCCGGCAAGCAGTTCTCCGTCGGTTACTTTATGCTGGATGAAGAGCAGCCGGATCCGATTGTGGCGGACGCTTCCTTGAACCATGCAGGTACTGTGAAAGCAGGAACCGAGCTGGAAGCCAGCTATACTTATATCAATCCCGCTGAAGAAGGTACCTCTACCTTCCAATGGCTGGAGAGCGCAACCAGAAACGGTACGTATACCCCGATCAGCGGTCAGACCGGCAAAAAGCTGACGGTTTCCGACAATGTGATCGGTAAGTATGTGAAGTTCCGCGTGACCCCGGTAGACTGCCTGGGAACGGCAGGAGAAGCGGTAGATTCCGCTCCGGTGCAAGTGGTTCGTCCGGCGGCCAGCAAGGCATTTTCTGCAAAGAGTGTTTTGTATTATGATGAAGCCGACAAGCTGCTCAGCCATATTCCTGCCGGTGCGCTGACCGCAAAAACAAGCGTAACCAACAGAATGGCTACCGCTGCTGTGAAGGTTTCCATGCTGACAGCAGAATATACGGTAGATGCACAGGGTGTTAAGACCCTGGTTCAGGTAAAGAAGGATACCAAAGAGATTGCCGGCGGTGCAACCGTTGATTTCAGCAATACTCTGACTGCTGTTGCAGGGGAGGACCATCTGGTACAGACCATCCTGGTAGCAGAGGATAACCTGGAGCCGATCGGCCAGGCTGCACAGCTTTCCGGCGGTCAGGATGAACAGGTTGTTTATATTGGCACCGAGAACGAAGACGGCACCATCACTTCTATTTATCAAATCAACTGGTTTGATGACAGCGGTGAAGCAGATCAGCTCACCTATACCGGTAGCGAAGAGAAGGACGGTACGTTGATTTCCTCTTACGAGGTAAATTGGTTTTCCAAGACTCTGAAGAAGTTTTCTTATCTGGGAACTGAGATGCAGCAGGACGGAACAAGCGTTTCCGATTATAAAATTAATTCCTTTAACGATTAATTGACACAGCTCAAAAAGCTGCCTTGCAATCTTGCAAGACAGCTTTTTGCTAACTATAAAATAGAAAGAACCTCTCAAAAATAACAGCAGAACAGCTGCCGGAGTTAAAATTTTAAAAAATAAAAAGAAATGATACGCTTGAGAGAAATTAGACATGTTCATTTAGGGGGAGAGAAAATGAAAGCTGCAAATTTATTGTTTGACCTGGACGGAACTGTTACCGATCCGGGGATCGGCATTACCAATTCGGTGATGTATGCATTAAAAAAGTTTGGAATTGAGGAACACGACCGGGAAAAGCTTTACAAATTTATTGGGCCGCCTCTTGCCAGCTCTTTTGAGGAATATTATGGGTTCTCTAAGCTGGCTGCCGTACTGGCGGTGGATTATTATCGGGAATATTACAGTAAGCAAGGCATTTTTGAAAATCAGCTATACCCGGGAGTGGAGCAAATGCTGTCCCGTCTGCAAGAGCAGGGGAAGCGTTTGATTCTGGCGACCTCAAAGCCGGAGGTATTTGCCAAACGGATTTTAGAGCATTTTCAATTGGATTCTTATTTTGCATTTGTTTCAGGCAGTATGCTGGACGGGAAAAGGGTAGAAAAAGCAGAAGTGATTGCCTATGCCCTGGAGCGCTGCGGCTGTGGGAAAGACGCTGTCATGATCGGCGACAGAAAGCACGATGTGATCGGCGCAAGAAAAAATCACCTGGATTGTGTGGGGGTATTGTTTGGGTATGGCTCCAGGCAGGAGTTAGAAGAGGCCGGCGCAAAGTGGCTGGCAGACGATGTTCCTGCCTTGGAGCGCATCTTGTTAGCATAATTTATTGTACGAGGGCGCAGCAAAGCGATTTTATTTTGCTGCGCCTTTTTGTATACGGAAGCTTAAACCGCCCGAAAGAGGGAGGCATCTGTTTTTCGCTCCATCACAACGGGGAAATCGGGGGTGCCGGAAATTACTGTGCCGGGGTGCACGATGACGTTTTTCTCAATAATTGCATGGCTCAGCTGCACCCCGGGGGAAATCACGGCTCCCTGTAGGATGATAGAATCCCGGATCTGACTGTCCGGCGCCTGAGATACAAACCGAGATAAAATACTGTGGGATACGGTTCCTCCAATGCGGCAGCCGTCTGCAATGACGCTGTCGGAAACATGGCTTCCGGCCAGGTAGAGAGAGGGCGGCGTATCCTTGATTTTGGTATAAATCGGCCGTTCGGGGCAAAACAGTTCATTGCGCACCCGGGGGTCAAGCAGCTCCAGATTTGCCCGATAGTAGGCGGAGGTGGAGTTGATGCAGGCGGTATAGCCTGTAAACGGGAACCCGATGGTACGGACGGATGCCAGACGCTGCATGAGGAAATCGGCCAGGGAGGCAGTCACCCCCGCCCGAGCCGCCTGATAAAGAAGGCGGATCAGCAGCTCCTTGCTCATCAAAAATAGCTCCATACAGATATTGGCACTGCTGTCGGCGCCGATATTCTTATTCACGCCGGTCACCATGCCGACATCATCCAGCTGCAGGCAGCCGCAGTTTAAAAATTCCCGATAGGCATGGCGGGTGGGGTGATAGACTGCGGTAATATCGCAGCCGGATGCGCAATGGGCTCCAATCAGGGCGGTGAAATCCATATTGCAAAGCATATAGGAGGAGCATACCAGAACGTAGTTGACTTCGCTCCGTTTTAAAAATTCCATATTATTTCCAAAGACCTTTGCGTCGTCCATGGGACTGAGCAGAGGGCGGTCAAACAAAAACAGCCCGCTGTGCTTTAGATCCAGATCCCAGGGGTGGCCGCTGCTGACATGATCCACCAGAGAGCGGGTGTTTTTCTGCGAAAAAATCCCCACCTGACGGATCCCTGCATTGACCAGGTTGGACAAAATAAAGTCGATCACCCGATAACGCCCCGCCATGGGAATGGTGGCAATGGGACGAAAGGCAGTCAGAGCGCGCAGCTCGGTTTCCGGTTCTTCTAAGTGAATAAAAGCCATTACATTGTGTTTCATAGGGCAAGTTCCTTTCTGTTGCGGTAGTTTAGGTTGTGTGACGGGAATGTTGTTCAGCCGGCGGTTGCGGCGGCAGGTTCTTGGCGGATTCGGGTATTGGCGGGAACCACCCGAATGGTAGAATCTCCCCGTACGCAGCTGTTCGGCTCTAATACGACCTGCTCACTCAAGACGGCATTTTTGACTTGCGCTCCGGAGCAGATCCGACAGCCGGGGAAAAGCACCGAATCCTCCACCAATGCCCCCTCCTCCACCGTAACCCCGGGGAAGAGCACGCTGTGACGAACCGTTCCGTAAATGCAGCAACCCTGGGTAACCATGGCCTTTTCCAGCAGCGCGGAGGAGGCAATATATTGGGGCGGCAGATCGTTGGATTTGGTATAAATCTGCCAGTCCTTGTGATATAAATTGAAAGGATTATCCGGTTCCAGTAAATCCAAATTTGCCTGCCACAGGCTTTGAACCGTTCCAATGTCCCGCCAGTATCCGGCAAAGGGGTAGGCATATACCTGCCGGTCGGAGGCAAGCAGGGCGGGAATAATATTTTTCCCGAAATCATGGACGCTGCCCTCACGGCAGCTATCCTCCTCCAGGCATTGGCGCAGCACCGGGTAATTGAATAAGTACACCCCCATAGAGGCTAAAGTGCTTTTGGGGTGACGGGGCTTTTCTTCAAAATCCAAAATCTTATGCTCTCCGTCAATATTTAAAATGCCGAAGCGCTTCGCCTCCTCCGGCGGGACATCCACAACCGCCAGGGATACGTCTGCGCCCTTTTGTTTATGGTGCTCCAGCATTTGCCGATAGTCCATCTTATAAATATGGTCTCCGGACAAAATTAAAACATAAGCAGGGGAGTACTGCTCCAGATATGCCAGATTTTGATAAATTGCATTGGCGGTGCCCCGATACCATTCTGCCGAGCTTTTGCGCATATAGGGCGGGAGCAGCCGGATCCCTCCTCGGCGGATATCCAGATCCCAGGGAGCGCCGTTTCCGATGTGGGCGTTCAAATCCAATGGCTTATATTGGGTCAGAACCCCCACCGTATCTACACCGGAGTTGGAGCAGTTGCTCAGTGCAAAGTCGATCATTCTGTACTTTCCGCCGAAGGGGACTGCCGGCTTTGCTACTTGTGCGGTCAAAGCTCCCAGCCGGTTCCCCTGTCCCCCGGCCAGAATCATTGCTACCAGTTCTTTTCTCATGATGATTTCGCCTTTCCGGTTCGCTGTAATGAAAAATTCCCTTTGCTGCGAACCTTTGCAAAAGGAATAAACGATATTATAATATATGTGAAAATGGGGTAGAATAGAACAACAAAATGGAAATGAAAGGAAATTTAACACGGATGTATACAAGTTTGGGGATCCGCTCTGATATGTTGGTCAAAATTCCTCTTGAAAAAAGGTTGAAATTATTGTATAATAATTTAAAATAGGAAGAATTTTTTCAGACAGGAGTGGATGAGCTTGTATCAAAGAGAAACGCTGCGGGTGAAGGAAAACGGCCATTTGGAAATCGGAGGATGCGACGCAGTAGAACTGGCGCAGGAATATCAAACCCCTCTTTATGTGATGGACGAACAGTTGATTCGGGAAATTTTCAGCGGCACAAAATACAAGGTGACCTACGAGCCGAACATGGAGGATTATC
>CAKSSZ010000054.1 GCA_934489915.1 uncultured Clostridia bacterium
GCACCAAGCCCTTTGATGATGCGGAGAAAAATTCTCCGATTCGTTCCTTTAAGTAAAAATGCTCCGGCGCAGTAAGTGCAGAATCCTTTGTCAACACCTGCTCTGACGCCTGTGACGCCAACTGCACCAAATCACTGTCTGTAAATAAATTGGCAATCTTCAGTTCCGGCACACCGTGCTGCCGGGTTCCGAAAAACTCTCCCATTCCCCGCAGCTCTAAATCCTTTTGTGCCAGCACGAAACCGTTTTCTGTCCGGCTCATAATTTTCATGCGCTGCCGTGCCACGGGAGAATTGCTCCGGCAAATTAAAATGCAGTAGGATTGGTGCGTTCCCCGACCGACGCGCCCCCGCAGCTGGTGCAGCTGGGACAGACCGAACCGCTCTGCATTTTCCACCACCATCACCGTTGCATTAGGCACATTCACCCCAACCTCAACCACCGTGGTACTGATCAGCACCTGCAATTCACCCGACGCAAACTGTTCCATGACCGCATCCTTCTCCTTCAGCTTACCATGGAGCAGCCCCACCCGAAAATCGGCTAATTCTCTTGTTTGGAGCCGGGTAGCATATTCTGTCACCGCCTCCGCCTCCATAAAATCGGAAGGATCCACCAGCGGGCAGATAATATATGCCTGTCGCCCGGCTTCCAGCTCCTTCCGGATAAAATGATAAATCCTGTCATGCATGGCTTCTCCCACCGCATAGGTGCGGATCGCCTGTCGGCCGGGGGGCAATTGATCGATGGCCGATACATCCAGATCCCCGTACAGAGTCAGCGCCAGCGTACGGGGGATCGGCGTTGCCGTCATCACCAGCATATTGGTATCCCATCCGTGAGAGAGCGCCGCCCGCTGACGTACACCGAACCGATGCTGCTCATCGGTAATCACCAATCCCAGTGACCGGAAGGTAATCTCCTCAGACAGCACCGCATGGGTTCCAATGACCAAATCCACCCCTGCGGCAATAGCGTCTAAAGCAGCCTGCCGTTCCTTCTTTTTCATTTTCCCGGTCAAAAGCACCACAGACCGCTCCGGAAAAGGGGCAAAAAACCGTTGAAAGGACTCCAGATGCTGCCGGGCTAAAATTTCGGTAGGTGCCATTAATACAGATTGAAATCCGCTGCACGCCGCCCCATAGACAGCGCAGGCCGCCACTACCGTTTTCCCGGATCCTACATCCCCCTGCACCAGGCGATTCATCGCACGTTCCTGCTGTAAATCCGCCATGATTTCTCCCACCACCCGCCGCTGTGCGTCCGTCAGCGAGTACGGCAGGGAATCAATCAGTTCCGAAACCTTCTCAGTATGGGAAAAGGGGCGGGTATGCACTCTCCTGCGATTGCCCCGCAGCAGCCGCAGTCCCGTCCCTAACAAAAACAGTTCTTCAAATGCAAGGCGCCGCTTTGCCAATGCCAGACTATGGGCGTCCTTGGGAAAATGGATTTGCTCCAACGCAAAATTGATTTCACACAGCCGGTACTCCTCCCGAAAGGAAGCAGAAAAAATATCCTCCAATGCTCCTTGGGAAAGCAGCAGGCACTGGCGCACCGTATTCATGCAAACCTTTTGGCTCAGCCCGGCAGTCAGCGGATATTTGGGGAAAATATGCCCGCAGATCTTCCCGGCCTGTTCCATCGGCTCCGCCTCCGTCACGGTCAGCTGCCGTTCCCGGCCGGAGCGGGTCACTTTGCCCAGCAGGACATATTCCTTCCCCCGTTCCAGCCGCCCTGCCAGATATTTTTGATTAAAGATCACCACCGGCATGGAACCCGACTGATCCGAAACCGCACAGCGGAACAGGGAACAGTTCCGGCGAACCCGATGCTCCTGCGGATTGACCATCGCCCAGGCACGAACGCACACCGTCTCCCCTTCCCGGCATTGATTTAAAGGGGTGATCCCGGTTCGATCCTCATAATCCCGCGGAAAAAAGTAGAGCAGATCCCGCACCGTTTCAATGCCAAGAGAGCGGAAGGCTTTCGCCCGCTGCTCTCCTACGCCTTTTACATATTGAATTGGCTGCGCCATCAGCTCATGTTCCCGTTTCATATCGCCGTCATTCCCATCAGGCGGACGTCCGCCTTTGTATCTTTCTTATTCCACTGAAAGAATATAATGATAAACCGGCTGGCCGCCGCTATAGCAGGAAACATCGCAATCCTCAAAGGCTTCTTCAATCTGTTCCGCCAATGCCTGCGCCGCCGTCTCTTCCACTTCTTCTCCAAAATAGACAGTAATCATGCTGCTGTCCTCTGTCACCAAAGTCTTTAATGCGCCCAGCGCTGCGCTTTCGCAATCCTTCTCGGCGCAAACAATCCCTTCTTTGGTTACGCCGATAAAATCGCCCTCCTGCACCTGCACATCGCCGATTTCCGTATCCCGCACCGCACAGGTAATGGAGGCAGTTTCTACCTGGTTTAACGCTCCGCACATCCGGTCAAAATTTTCAGCCGGACTGAGTTCCGGTGCATAGACCGTCAATGCGGCAATGCACTGGGGAACGGTTTTGGAAGGAACAATTTTTACGGTGCAATCCTTCACCATTTCCGCCGCCTGATTGGCAGCCATAATAATATTTTTGTTATTCGGGAATACAAATACCGTTTCTCCGTTGGCTGCTTTTACAGCATTTGCAATATCCTCCGCACTGGGGTTCATAGTCTGACCGCCCGGGATCAGTTCGTTCAGCCCCAGCTGACAAAGCATGCTTTGCAAGCCCTCTCCCGCACACACGCCGACAAATGCCACCGCTTTGCGAGCTACCGCCTTGGCCGCTGCCTGTTCTTTCATATTATCAATCTTAATGTCGGTCAGCCGGCCTACGCTCAAGGCATATTGCAGCGCCAGATCCGGGTGATCCGTATGCACATGCACCTTGGCAAAATCCACATCGTCAATCACCAGCACGCAATCCCCGATTTTTTTCAGACTGCGTTCAATAGCGGCTGCTTTTTTCGCCGGAGAATCCTTTAAAATAATCAGCTCGGTGCAATAGGTAAAGGGGCTGGTTGCATGGATCTGCTCTGAGGAAAGCTCCACCGGCTCTACCGCCTCTGCCTCATTCTGAGAAAGCTCCACCGGCTCCCCGTGGGTCAGCGCATAAAAAGCGCCCTCTAAAATTTTTAATAATCCTAAGCCCCCTGCGTCTACCACGCCGGCTTGCTTTAATACCGGCAGCTGCTCCGGCGTTTTTTCCAACGCCGCCCGCGCCCCTTCGATCACAGCTTCTAACTGCTCTTCTTCAGAGTCTGCTGCCTCGGCTCCTGCCTCAGCCCCCTTTCGGGCAACAGTTAAAATGGTGCCTTCCGTCGGGTTCATCACCGCCCGGTAAGCCACCGCAACCGCCTCCTGATAAGCGTCCGCAAACAGGGGAACGCTCCCCTCTTCCGCTGTGCCCAGGCCTTTGGCAAAGCCCCGCAGGAACTGAGATAAAATCACGCCGGAATTCCCCCGTGCGCCCCGCAGCGCTGCGCCTGCCGCTTTATCTGCCGCCTGCGCCAAGGGCAGGGACGGGTATTTTTTCATTTCCTGCGCCGCCGCCGTCATGGTTTTTGCCATGTTGGTTCCCGTGTCTCCGTCCGGCACGGGGAACACGTTCATATCATTGACTGTCTGCTTATAATTTTCCAAGTGATTAGCCGCAGAAATAATCATAGCAGAAAATAATGCTCCGTCTATCTTCAATGTTTCTTCCTCCGATCAATCCACTCTGATACCGTCTACGCATACCAGAACCTTTTCCAGCACAACGCCGGTCATTTCCTCTACCATATAGCTGACGGTCGAAATAATATTATCTGCGATTGCCGCAATATTAACGCCATGCTCCACCATAATATGCAGCTCCAGAGAAACGACGTTATCCTTTTGCGTTACCCGAACTCCCTTTGCCATATTTTCTTTTCTCAGCAGGTTCACAATGCCGTCTCGCTTGCCTTTTACCGTCATTCCAACCACGCCGTAGCAGCGGGTTGCCACGCTCCCGGCAATGAGACCAATGACCTGATCGGTAACTTCAATGATGCCGTACTTGGTTTCAGTTACTATGCTCATCGTATCACGCACCCTTTCCAACATTACAATTCTATTACATAAGGTTATTATACCACGCTTTTCTGAAAAATGCTACCCTTTTTTATAAATTTATTACACAATTTCTTTCCCCGGCTGCCTGAACCAAGGAAACATCCCGTTTTCGACAGGTAAACAGCAAAATCTGCACGCCTTCCTCCCGGGCATATTCGGTCAGCGCTCCAACGGTGCGCTCCGCTCCGGCATCGTCATACTGCATGAGAACATCATCCAGAAAAACGGGGATTTTCTGCTCCATGCAGGAGAGCATTGCCAGCCTGCACGCCAAATATGCCTGGTCATAAACCCCGCCGGAAAATGCGTCCGCCGGGTGTGCCTGGCTGCCCTCATTCAGCAGCAGGCGATAATCCCGGCCGATTCTCAGCTCTTGATAACGTCCGTCTGTCATATCAGAAAGCAATGCTCCCGCCCGTCGGTTTAAGGTCATGCCGAATTGCTGCTCCATGCGGGCATACGCCCGCTCCAGTCCGTCCCGGGTCAATTGCAAAATTTCTTCCTGCTCTGCAAGGGCTGCCCGCTTTTGTTCCCATTCCCGGATTGCAGCAGACAGCATATCCGGCGTTCTTCCATCCGGGAACAGATGTGCCTGCTCCTGGCGCAGCCGCTCCTGTGTGGCTGCAAGCTCGGTCAGCCGTCGGTACAGCTCCTCCTCTGTGCAGGCAGAAAGTCCTCCTGCGCATTCCGGCCGTGTGCCGGTTTTGTCGGGCGCTCCCTCTTCCCCACTGACCGAGTGAGCATACATTCTGGAAAACTCCGCCCGATCGGAGGCGCCGTATTGCTTCCAGGGGCAGGGGCAGCACAGCCAGAAGAGCAGCCCTGCCGCCCCGGCCGCTGCCGCCGCAAGCATCGCAGCGGGGAGCCGGTTCCAAGCGCCGTACAAAATACCGATTCCTCCCGCCGCTGCTGCCGCAAGACCAAGAAAGCGATATTTCCCGGCAGACATTACCCGGGCAAATTCCTCCGGCGAACAAATCGGTTGGCTGCGGACGTTCCCACCCTGCTTACCTTGCTGCGACCGCCTGCTCTCCAATTCCTGCCCAATGGCCGCCTCCTCCCGCGCCTGCTTTTGCAGTTCTGCCAAGCCGACTGTACCTGTCTCGGCTCGCTCCAGTGCTTTTTTATATTCCTCCCGCAGGGAAACCAGCCGATCCTCCGCTTGATTGAGCAGCCCCCCTCGCCCCCGCTTGGCACGTAAGACGTTCAGCCGCTGATCCAGCGCACGCATGCAGGCGGCATAGGACAAAGCAGCGTCCCCCGTTTGTTCCAGGTTGGCCCGCCGTTCTGCAATCTCATCCGTCCCTTTTTTGGAAATCATCAGCTGTGCCTGCGCAACATATGCCGTCTTTTCAAAAGTTTCTTCCCCCAGGTCAAATAATATCCGCCCGGGTGCGGCAGAAAGGGGTATTTCCCGCCCGGTGACGCCGTCAAACAACATCCGCCGATCCTGACGGGCAGAAGCGCCAAACTGCACCTGCAGCACCCATCGGGTGCCTTTCTCATCAGCCAGGCAAATCCGCCCCCCTGCGGGGGTGCCGTCCCAGGGCAACAGGCACCCCCGCTCCCCCCGTCCGATCCCATAAAAAGCAGAACGAAGAAAGTGAAGCAAAGTGCTTTTCCCTGCCCCGTTTTCTCCGTAAATTACCGTCAGCCCGGCTCCGGGAGAAAGCTTGGTATCCTTCAGCCGGCCAAAGCCGTCAATCTTAATTTCTTCTATTCTCATAACGCATCTCCCGGCTTTCGCCCCTCCAGCAGCTCAACCCCCAGCTCCATGGCACGGCGTACCTTCTGACTGCTCCCTTGCTCCAGCATTTCTTTGACAAACAGCCCCCGCAGGGTATATTGATCTGCCAGGTCTTCATAGGAAAGATCCGGGCGCAGCCGGGTATGGATTTTTAAGTAATAAAACTTTTCTCCGATCCGCTCCTGCAGCACCGCTTCCCGAAAGGGAAAAGCCGGGTGAACCGTCCCGCTCAGCACGATGCGCCAAGCGTCCCGCCCCGGCTCCGGGCAGGCGGAAAAAACGGCATGCTCCACTTCCTCATAGCTGCCCGCCCGGGACAATTCCACCGTAACAGACCGATACTGCCGCCCCGGCAGCGGCACAAAGGACAGGCTGCGTGTTTCCCCTTCCATTTTTCCGGCAATCACGCCCTTTTGCCCCAGTTCGTCAAAGCCACCGCCCAACGGCACTCCGCTGTATGCCCAATTTTCCGTAAAATCCGAGCAGGAATGAACATGCCCCAGTGCGCAATAAGTAAAGGGTGCCAGCTCCTTGGGAGACAAGGGGTTATACTCTCCCCCGCCAACCTCACCGTGTACACAAAGCAGGTGGGGCTTTCCGGGGGGCAAAGAAACGCGTCCCACCGGTCTGCCCGCATTGCCGGTCACGGTAAAGCTCCCGCAGTCCACCGTTTCCGTTTCACCGCGGAACACATGCACCTGCTCTCCGAAGTCAAACAGCGCATAGGGAGAGCGGGGCGTATAGGGGTCATGGTTGCCCGGCGCAATAAACACATGGGGAATTCCTTTGAACTGCTCCCGCATTTGCTGCAGCTGCGCCAGGTCAAAATAGCTGTTGTCAAACAAATCACCTGCAATGAGCAGCACATCTGCCTTTCTCGCCATGGCGGCAATCCGCCCCAACAAATCCATTTGCTCCGCCCGGGCGGCGGCCGCCTTTACGGGGCTGTCCATCCCTGTAAACGGGCGGTTCAAATGCAGGTCTGCACAATGAATCAGCTTCATCCTCACCCCTCCTTTTCGGGTTACTCATTCGCACTGCTTGCGCACAATGGTTCCCACCGGGAATTGTTCTGCCGGGGCGTCTGTTTCCACCAACATCTGCGCATGGGGCGCTGCAGTAATTGCCTCCCCGGCTTCATTCTTCATATACGAAATTGTATGGGGATAAAACCGCCCCCGGGGCGGTACAAATTCCACCTCATCCCCCACGCAAAACCGATTTCTTTGCTCTATCACAACCCTCCCAGGCTCTGAGGAGCGAACAATCCCCACCACATCATAGGTACGGATATACGAACTGCTGCCGTAAATCTGCCCGTCAGCGCCCGGTCGGCCAAAAGCAAACCCGGTGCTGTACTCCCGATGGCTCACTTTGCAAAGCTCCTCCCGATAATAGGGATCCTCCCGATACGCCGCCCCCGTTTGAGCGTATGCGTCAATGGCCTGGCGATATGCCTTGGTCACAATCGCATTATAATAAAAGGTCTTCATGCGGCCTTCAATTTTCAGACTGTTCACACCGGCGTGGGAAATTTCGTCCAGGTAGTCAATCAGACACAGATCCTTTGCATTGAATAAAAAGGTGCCCTCCTCCTGCTCGTGCAATTCCATCCGCTCCCCGGGGCGGGTTTCCTCGGTAACATAATATTTCCACCGGCAGGGCTGGGCGCAGGCGCCGCCGTTGGCGTCCCGTCCGGTGAGGTAGGAGCTGAGCAGACAACGGCCGGAATACGCCATACACATAGCACCGTGCACAAACATCTCAATCTCCAGCTCGTCAGACACCCCCGCCCGCAGCTCTGCAATTTCCTTGAACGAAAGCTCCCGTGCCAAAACAATGCGGGAAGCCCCCATCCGATGCCACTCATCCGCCGCACGGTAATTGGTATTGCTGGCCTGCGTGCTGACATGAAGATGAATGTTATCCTTATATTTCCGGGCAATGGAAAAAGCGCCTAAATCAGAAATAATCAATGCGTCCACACCGGCTTCCACCGCCGTTTGACAAAGGCGGTCATATCCTTCCAAATCACGGTTGTGTAAAATCGCATTGGCAGTCAGATATACCCGCTTCCCCATAGAATGTGCCAGGCGGACGCTCTCGCTCAATTCCTCCGGCGTGAAATTATCCGCCGCAGCCCGCAGAGAAAACCGGTTCAGCCCGCAATATACTGCATCCGCTCCGTATTGCAGCGCCGTTTCCAGCTTGGCGGGACTCCCCGCCGGCGCTAACAGCTCCAGCTTTTGTTTCATAGCTCCTCCTTCCGGTATGCCAGGGCAACCCCGTCCCCCAAGGGGAGCAGGGAGGTGACATACCGCTCATCATTCATCAGCCGATCCAAAAAGGAACGCAGCCGCTTTACAATGGTGATTTTGCGGCGCACCACCAGCTCGTCAGTGGCGGTCATTCCCTGATACAACACGTTATCGCACACCAGCAC
>CAKSSZ010000055.1 GCA_934489915.1 uncultured Clostridia bacterium
GTTTTAAGGTGGCCAAGCGCTGTAAGGTGTTACACATTGCCCTGGTGCACGGCGGCGGCGTAGAGGTTTATACCAGAATGCTCATCGCACATACCTATCAAAGCTGCGATACGGTATTGATTTGCGCCCCGGAATATGACCGGCAATTGCTGCCGGAGCATTCCTGTACCGTCTATCCGGTGGATGTACCGAGGGAAATATCGGTAAAAGAAGACTGCAAAGCCGCTTTTGCAATACGGGATATTCTTAAAAAAGAACAACCGGATGTAATCTATTGCCACTCCTCCATGGCGGGAGCGGTCGGGCGCATCGCGGCAATGGGGTTAGGGTGCAAGGTGATCTATAACCCCCATGGCTGGTCCTTCGATATGGCGATATCCCCCCGGAAAAAGGAAATTTACCGTTTTTTAGAAAAGCTTTTGGCAAGAAAAACGGATCGAATTGTAGCCATTTCGGAATACGAAAAAACCATTGCATTAAAAAATAAAATCTGTCATGAAAATAAAATTGAGGTCATTTTAAACGGCATTGATTTGGAGCAATGCCGCTCCGTCAAAGGGGACAAAACAAAGCTGGGATACCAGGAAAAGGATTTTGTGGTCGGCTGTGTGGCGAGACTGTCCGAACAAAAGGATCCCTTGCTTTTTGCAGAGGTTGCCGGCTGTATTGCAAAAAAGTGTCCTGACGCACGCTTTGTTTGGGTCGGTGACGGGGAGCTGAAAGAAGAATTTATGGCAGCCCTCAAAAAAAATAATGTGCTGGAGCAAACAACCGTAACCGGTTGGGTCAACAACCCCTGGGAATATATCGCCATGTTTGACGTGGCTGTTTTGCTTTCCAAATGGGAAGGCTTTGGTCTGTGCCTTGCCGAATACCTGGCGTTGGGCAAGCCGGTTGTAGCAACCAACGTAGGTGCTGTTTCGGAAATTATTCAAGACGGCATTTGCGGCAGGCTGGCAGATGACAGAACCCCCCCATTGATTGCAGAGGAAATTATGTCTTACCGGCAATGCCAAAACCTCAATGCAATCCGTCAGGCATGCAGGAACGCAGCCGAAAAATTTGATTTCAAAGCAACGGCGGATCGGACAATGAAAATGATTGCTCAATTGTAAGGGTGAGAGGTGGAACGATGAAATTAGGAATCGTATCCTGTTATTTTATCAATAATTACGGAAGTATCCTACAGGCATATGCCCTGCAGGAATTTTTCTGCGCCAAAGGGGTAACATGTGATACCGTCTCCGTAGAAGGCTTAAAGCCGTACCTGAATGCGAAAAAAAGACAATACTATCTCCGCAATATTTATCAAACAGGGTTGCTCCTTTCCAAGCTGCCCATGATATCTTTAAAGATACTGCAAAAAATCAATTACAGAAATCTCGGGCAGATGTATTCCGAGCGTGTGCAGAAATTTGATCAGTTCCGAACAAATTTTAAGCTTTCCAAGGAAAACCCCTCTTCCCCGGAGCAGCTGACCGCTTTGGCGGCCATGTATGATAGGATTGTGGTTGGCAGCGACCAGCTATGGAGACCGGATAACCTGTTCCCGGAATATTATACGCTGCGCTGGGTACCGGATGAAATCCCGAAGGCTTCCTATGCAACCAGCTTTGGCGTTAGCAAGCTGGACAGACGCGACCGGGAAAGGGCAAGAGGGTTTTTAACCCGCCTGTCTGCGATTTCAGTACGGGAAAGCAGCGGCAGCCGTTTGGTAAAGGAGCTGACAGGAAAAATTGCCCCCACTGTTTGCGATCCTGTTTTTTTGCTTTCCAAACAGCAATGGACAACGCTTTCCGATCCGTCACGCTGCCCGAACCGAAAATACATTTTTACATACTTTCTCGGAAAGGAACGGGAATGCCGCAAATTTACCGAAAGGCTCTCGGCTGTGACGGGTCTGCCGGTAGCGGGGGTCATACACAACGACGCTTACCTTGCGTCCGATGAAACAATAGACAGTCCGATTGGCTCCTGCTCTCCCAATGAATTTTTGGGACTCATTGCAAATGCGGAATATGTCTGTACGGATTCCTTTCATGCCACTGCATTTTCCACGATATTTCACAAGAATTTTTTTGTGTTTCCCCGCTCTGCATCAAAAAAGCACGGAACAAACGCAAGGCTGGAATCCTTTTTACAGGCGGCAGGGCTAACAGACAGATGGATCAGCAGCCCCCGAACAATCCATGACATCCCCCTTTGTGAGATTGATTTTAAAACAGTCGATCAAAAGATAGGGACCCTGATCCGCCAAAGCCATGCGTTTATTGAAAACGAACTATTGCAAGGAGTCAACCGGAATGAACAGGAAAAAAATTTTGCATCTCAGCTTGACTAAAAGCATTGGCGGGATTGCTTCCTTTCAAAAAAACCTGCTGAATCATACGGACAGCAATGCGGTGGTGTTTGAATTTGTGACAACCTACCCGGACAGTGCGTTCCTTCCCTTTTTGCAGGAGAAGCATGTGAAGGTACACCGTTTGCCTCCTCAAAAAACCGTTCTGCCCTATTGTGTTTCGTTATACAGGCTTTTAAAAGAAGAACAGTATACCGCCGTGCATATTCATAAGAATTCGTGTGCAAACCCAATGGCTTTCCTTGTTTGCCGCATGGCAGGCGTAAAGCAGGTGATTGCACATTCCCATAACACCGCTTCGGTGGGCGGGAGGGGTGCGGATCTGTTCCATTTTCTCTTCAGACCGCTGGTGAGACGGCTGTCCACCCATAAGCTGGCCTGCTCAACGGATGCGGCAATGTGGCTCTACGGAAAAAAATATTGCCAAAAGAATGACGCCGTTCAAATCATCAAAAACGGGATTGACACAAAGCTGTTTTCCTATAATGAGAAGGTGCGGCAGGAAGTACGGGCGGAGTTTGGATGGGAGCGCCGATTGGTGCTGGGGCATGTAGGGAATTTTATTCCCCAGAAAAATCATTTCTTTCTGGTAGATCTGATCTCCGAAATCACCCAATCGGAAAAAGCTGCAATCCTCCTGCTTTTCGGCCGAGGGGACGCAATGGAGCGTGTTCGTGAATATGCAGTCCAAAAGGGCGTTGCAGAGCATATCAAGTTTATGGGCGCAAGAACGGATATCGCCCGATTCTACCAGGCAATGGATTTATTCTTATTCCCTTCCTTCCATGAGGGGCTCCCGATTGCCGGCGTAGAAGCGCAAACCGCCGATTTACCGTGCCTGTTTTCAGACGCAGTTACAAAGGAAATCATGATTACCGACCGTGCCGTCTCCCTGCCGCTGGACGCAGGTGTATCCGAATGGGCGAAAAGGGCGGTCTCACTTGCCAAAACACAAGAACGAAGGAACGAATCCGAAAAAATCATTGCTGCAGGATATGACGCAGCAGAAATGGGAAAACGAATGGAGCGAATTTATGGGCAGCAATCATGTCATCAATCTCATCCGTAAAACCGATTGCAGCGGCTGCGGAGCCTGCGCCTGTGCATGCCCGGTAAGCTGCCTTTCCATGAAGCATGACAGCGAGGGCTTTGATTATCCGAATTTGGACAGGCAACGCTGTATCCGCTGCGGACGGTGCCTCTCGGTATGCCCCGTACAATCAAAGCCGGAGACGGGCAACTACCGCAGGAGGGTTTTTGCGGTGCAGCATAAGGATGATAAAATCCGCCGTGAAAGCACCTCCGGGGGAGCATTTACCGCCATTGCGGAATATATCCTGCAAAACGGCGGTATTGTGTACGGTGCGGGAATGGATGAAACGTTCCAAGTCCGTCATATGCCGGCTTCCTGCACAGAGCAGCTGGCATTGTTCCGAAACTCCAAATATGCGCAAAGCGATTTGGGGGATACGTTTTTAAAGATCAAAAATGAATTAGCGGAAGGGAAAAGAGTTCTTTTTTCAGGCACGCCCTGTCAGGTTGCAGGGTTAAAAAAACTGTTGCCTGACGCCGGCGAAAACCTCGTTACCGTTGACGTTGTATGCCGCGGGATCCCCTCCCCGACGGTGTTTGCACAATATATTCATTATCAAAAGAAACGACTGGGCACATTTGATCGGGTGTTATTCCGGGATAAATACGCAGGCTACACCCATACGACCATGAGCCTGTATCGGGAGCATACCTGCCTGTACCATAACGGACTGGAATATGATCCCATGCTGAAGCTGTTTTATCAGGGGATGATTTGCCGTCCGGTTTGTTCCCACTGTCATTTTAAAGGCATGGAGCGGTGCAGCGATTTTACCCTTTGGGACGGCTTTTCCGCAGGGGAAATTGACCCTGCCTTTGACGATAACAAGGGAACCACCTTCGTGATGCTTCATTCTGAAAAAGCGGAACTGATTTTAACAGAAATCCGGGATCGGATCCGGAGCTGTGAAGGAAACACAGCGCAGGTATGCGGCAGCTCGGCAGAACTGGTTCAAAGCATTCCGCACCATCCCCGGCGGCAGGAATTTTTCCGGGACGTCTCTTTTATGCCACCGGAGGAGCTTTTTCACCGCTGGGCGCCTATCACCTTGCGGGTCAGGCTCAACAAGCTTTTGCGGAACCTGCTTGCAAGGCTTGGACTGTACTATTTTGTAAAAGGGTTAGCCGCAAAATTACAAAAATAACGGAAAGGAGTGCGGATATGGATCAATACATCATTCAACCCCCTAGGGTGCGGCGCACCTATCTGTTATGGATATCGGCATTTCTTCTCATTTTTAACGTGTATCATACGAAACTGATGAGCCTGCTGTCGTTTCCCTCCTCGCCTGCTTCTATCATGGCCGTTCAGGGGTTTGCGTTGGCTCTGCTGCTGGTATATTTTCTGACGGCCAAAAAGCTGAAGCTGCAAAACATAGCAATACAGCCCATAGAATGGCTGCTGATCCTGACGCTTTTGGTGATGCTGGTGACCACGGAAAGCGTCAGTGAAAACCTTACCTATATGGTTCGGTATGCCGTTTTGGTGTTCCTGGTCATACTGATGAAATATGATGAGAATTTTTTCCCTATTATTTTTTATTGTATTCTGGCGGCGGGGCTTGTGCATGTGATCGCCACAGTATGGTTTTATTTTGACACGGATTTTTATATGGCTCATATTTATCCCCATTTTAACCCCAGCCAAAAGGCACATTTATATGAGCAGGTGCAAACCAATCACCATGCGGTGGGTCTTTCCAATCATTACAGTCAGAACGGAATTTATATGGCGATTTCATTATGCGCTTCCTTTGCACTGTTTTTTATGAAATCCCGTAAAAATATCCCCCGGAAGGGCTTGCTGCTGGCGGTTGTTCTGTTTGCTCTGATTTTAACCGGGAAACGGGGCGTTCTTATTTTTGCAGTCTTTGCATTGCTCGTATCGTATATTATTTGCAAAAAAGGTGCTTTTACAAATAAGGTGGTAACGGTTTTATTTATCCTCAGCAGTATGTCTCTTGTGATCTATGCTCTTTCCTTTTACGTCGCAGGCATTGCTGCTTCTTTGGAGCGGATCACGGCAATCTTCGCAGCGGAAAGCGAAGGTGCAGACGTTTCCAACGGAAGGTTCAAGCTTTATGCAATCGCATGGAATTTCTTTAAAAGCTCTCCGTTATTGGGCATCGGATGGCGGGAATTCAGCAAAGAGGTGATAAATTATTATCATCAGGATTCTGTTTTAAGAGATGCACATAATGTTTTTCTGCAGTTATTATGTGAAACGGGAGTGATTGGGTTTTCGGTGTTTCTTTCCCTGTTTCTTGCTGCCATCACACAGACGGTACAGCTTGTGGTCAAGGTGCAAAAGAATACGCTTTCTCTTCCCGGGCAGACAAAAGCGGTACTGATCTTTTCCCTGTGCTATCAGGTGTTTTTCCTGACATATTGTATTACGGGAAACCCTCTTTATGACTTGGAAACAGTGTATGTGTATCTGATCTCCATTGGATTTTCATCGGGGATCGCTTTTCAGCATCAGGAAGCAATAGCAAAACTCAAATGGCAGGTTACGCACAAATCAAATTATATTAAGTAAGCTTGGAGTGAGAAGCAAAGATGGTTTCTGTTGTCATTGCAGCATATAATGCCGAAAAATACATTGCAAAATGCTTGGAAAGCCTGCAAAAACAAACCTATCCCGATTTTGAAGCGATTGTCGTGGTGGACGGCGCAACCGATCAAACCTTGGAGATTTGCAAGGCGTTTTCGGCCGGGGACAGCCGCTTTCACACCGTTTACAGGGAAAACGGCGGTCTGGCAGCCGCAAGAAATACCGGGCTGGATCGGTGCAGCGCAGAATATGTAGCCTTTGTGGACTCAGACGATTATGTCAGCCCGGAT
The DNA here is from genome assembly GCA_934489915.1 of uncultured Clostridia bacterium. GTDB lineage: Bacteria > Bacillota > Clostridia > HGM11514 > HGM11514 > SIG438. The sequence continues at coordinate 6,296 of CAKSSZ010000055.1, forward strand.
TATCTGGAGCTTTTGGTGGGCGCCATGCAAAAAACCGGCTGTGATATCTCCGCCTGCGGGTATCTCCTGGAAGAGGAAAACGGGACGGAAAGGCGCCGCATCAACCGCCCAAGCGAGCGGATGAATCCGGAAACGTTTTTAAACCGTATGCTGATCCCGCTGAACCGTTCGTACGGTGCTTTTGTCTGGAATAAATTATATCAAAATGACATTATCAAAAGCTTTCATATCCGCTTTCCGGACGAAAAACGGTATTTGTTTGAGGATCATTATTTTAATTATGAATATATGAAGCACGCAAGGAGCGGGTGTTATACTGCCGCCTGCGCTTATCATTATATCGTGAGAAAAAACACCGGCATCATACGGGGCATTACCGAGCAGAACAAGGCGGCAGAAAAATGGCTCCATTATGCGGATGTGTTTGATCTGATCATAAACGATCCCTACCCGGGATTTGAGGAATTTAAACAACAAATAAAACGAATGAAGGTATGGCATAGCTCCACTGCGGTTCGGGTGCTGGCGCATTACGGGAAAAGCGATACGCCCGAATATAAGACCATGCGCCGATATATCAAAGAAAACGGGCTTTCCTATTTAAAAGCCCCGTATATTGGCACAAAAAAGAAACTCGGCATGCTGCTTAGTTATTTCACGCCCCGTCTTGCTTTCAGGCTATGGTCATGCCCGGTAATCGGCAGGTGAGAAAATGAAGGTTTCGGTGATTGTTCCCATTTATAACAGAGAAAACTATCTTGCCAGGTGCCTGGACAGTATCAGGAACCAAACGGAAGCTGATCTGGAAATCATTCTGGTTGATGACGGCTCGACAGACGGCAGCGGCAAAATATGCGACGCTTATGCCAAAACGGATCCTCGCTTTCAGGTGCTGCACCAAGAAAACGGCGGCGTCTCCTCCGCCAGAAATGCAGGACTTGACGTTATGACCGGCCGGTATTGCTGTTTTGTCGATTCTGACGATTTTATTGACCGGCAGTATCTTTCCGTTTTGGTGCATAACGCAAACGCATATCACTGCGATCTTTCCGTTTGCGGGCTGACAAGAACGAAAGCTTTAGGGCATTCCGGCAAAGTAACCCTACTGAACCGACCGGAAGCACAGGAAAGCTTATTTCAGGAAGTAGGCGGCATGAAAGGATACATCGGCGGAAAATTATTCAATGCAAAACTCATCAAAAAGCATAAGATTTCATTTGACGAAACTCAAACCCTGGCAGAGGATTTACTGTTTGTATTTGATTTTCTCAGCTGTTGTCAAAGGGAAAATACCGTTTGCATCTTAGATCATCCGCTCTACTATTATGAAAACGGCAGTATGGGCGCCCTGGCACAGCGGGGGCGGGCAGACGTTTTTTCGGAATCGTGGTGCGACGCCATCCGTGCCTGTGAAAAAATATTGCAAAAAATTCCGGAAGAGGAAAGGCGGCTGCGGCGAGCCGTAGAGCTGGAACAGACAATGCAATGCGTAACCGTGCTTCGCATTATGGCAAATTACGGGGAACAAGCAAGCAGCAAGGCTTATCAAAAATTTCTGCGAACGCATCTTATTCCCTACTTATTCAGTCACCGGAGCTTGCGGAAAAAGCTGGGCGCCATTGCCGTATTGGTATGCCCCCAAAAATTTTTTGAAAGGAAGAGAGCAAATGAATAAACGGGTAGCAATCATGACATTTCACAGAGCTTTGAATTACGGAGCCATTTTGCAGGCATTTGCTCTGGAACGGGTTCTGGCAGAAATGGGGGTGCCTGCCGAAATCATAGATTACCGGTGCCCCAGGATCGAGTGCATTTACCGTCCCTTTGACGTCCGGCACTGTAAAAACATCTCCTCCGGCGTAAAAAAATGCGTTAAAAGCTTTGGAATGATCAAAAAACGGGGACGCTTTCATGCCTTTACAAAACAACAGTTAAGCGTCACAAAAAAATGCAAAACCGCAAAAGCACTGGAAAGA
>CAKSSZ010000056.1 GCA_934489915.1 uncultured Clostridia bacterium
CCACAGTTTGGTATCCGGCACGCACGCTTTGGCGCTTTGTCTGTATGGCTTGCTTCGGCCGGGAGACACCATGCTTTCCGCTGCCGGGAAGCCTTACGATACGTTGGAAGAAGTGATCGGCATCAGCGGCGACGGCCGCGGCTCCTTACGGGAGCTGGGTATTTCATACCGTCAGGCTGAACTGACGCCGGAAGGGAAATTGGACATTCCCGGTGTACTGGCACAGCTGGACGATTCCGTAAAGCTGGTCTGGGTACAAAAATCAAAAGGATACGGCTGGCGGGATTCTTTAAGCTGCCGGGAAATCGGTCGGTTATGCAGCGCTGTCAAGGAACGCAAGCCCGATTGTATCTGCGTTGTGGACAATTGCTACGGCGAATTTGTGGAACGGCAGGAACCGCTGCATACCGGAGCGGATTTAATTGCCGGTTCTTTAATCAAAAACCCCGGCGGCGGTTTGGCGCAGGGGGGCGGGTATCTGGCAGGCAGAGCCGATTTAATCGAGCTTGCCTCTTATCGTATGACCGCCCCCGGTATCGGCCGGCATGAAGGAGCCACGTTGGGCAATAACCGCAGCTTGTATCAGGGGTTGTTTTTGGCGCCCCATACGGTAGGGCAAAATTTAAAGGCGGCAGCGCTGTGCGCAGCAGTCATGGACCGTTTGGGCTTTGGAGTTCACCCCGGGACGCACGATCAGCGTTACTGCACCATTCAGGCAATCAAATTTCATCAGGAGGAGCAGCTGATCCGCTTTTGTCAGGGGATCCAGGCAGGTTCACCCGTAGATTCCTTTGCGCAGCCGCAGCCTTGGGACATGCCCGGCTATCAGCATCAGGTAATCATGGCTGCCGGCACTTTTGTACAAGGGGCTACCAGTGAGCTGAGCGCTGACGCACCGATCAAGGAACCGTATGTTGCATATATGCAAGGCGGCTTAACCTATGAAGCGGCAAAAATCGGCTTAATGAAAGCAGTACAGGAATTGGGGATAAATTAAAAATTTACATATGAGGTGATGAATATGCTTTTGCAGGGCGGAAAAGTATTAAACGAAGCATTTCAATGGGAAGAAAAGGATGTTTTAATCGGAGAAGGAAGAATTGAAGCGCTGCTGCCCCCGGGTACCGGCGGAAGAGAATGTATTGACATAAGCGGCAGGCTGATCCTCCCCGGACTGGTGGATACCCATATTCACGGAGCACACGGCACAGACACGATGAGCGGTAATTTTGAACCGATCTCAAAATTTCTGGTCAAGCATGGCGTGACTTCATTTATGCCCACAACCATGACGATGCCAATTTCGGAATTGAAACGGGTCATGAGCAGCAGCCGACAGGTCAGCGGAGCGCAAATTTTAGGTTTTCATTTGGAGGGACCTTACTTAAATGAAACCTATAAAGGCGCACAGAATGAAAAATATTTAAAACTGCCGGACTGGAATGATTTTGAGGATTATTCCTTCATTAAAATGATGACCATTGCTCCGGAGCTGGAAGGTTCCATGGAGTATATTACCCGTGCGTCCCAGCAGTTTACCATTGCATTAGGGCATAGCGACTGCGATTATGAAACGGCTCTTCGTGCCATGGACGCAGGCGCCACCAGCATTACCCATCTGTGCAACGGAATGAAGCCGCTCCACCACCGCAGCCCCAATTTGCTTGGCGCAGGTCTGGAGCAGAATCGGTGCTATACCCAGGTCATTGCTGACGGGATTCATCTGCACCCGGGTATGTTACGGTTGATTTACCACTGTAAGGGTGCGGATCGGATGGCGTTGATCTCTGACGCCATGAGCGCAGCCGGCCTGCCGGACGGGATCTATGATCTGGGCGGAAAGCGGGTTCATGTAAAAGACAGCGTTGCTCGAATTGATGCAGGCAATTTAGCGGGCAGTACCACAAATTTATGGGATAGCGTCAAGCTGCTGGAGCGGATCGGTATTCCTTTTGAGCAAGCGGTGAAAATGGCAAGCCGTACCCCGGCAAACATGGTTGGGGCGTCCAAAAAGGGCGCTATTGCCGTAGGAAATGACGCTGATCTGCTGATTATCACTGAGCAGTGGGAAATTGAACAGGTCATGATCGCCGGTCAATGGGTGGATATTTCCGAATAGAAATGCGCATACTACTCTTCAAAAGGAGGAGTTGTTATGCGGCAAATCAGAACCGATTTGGCATTAGAAGCACGGGAGTTTTACTGTGAAACAGGCAGGGAAGAGGATCCTTCGGGAGTGGTAACCGAAACAGAGGAACAGGAGGATGTACTCATCACCCGAGTGAATATTACCGATTCACGGGGAGAAAAAGCCATAGGAAAGCCAAAGGGAAGATATGTGACCCTGGAATCGGCCGGACTGGCCAAGGGTGACCCGGCTTGTGCAGAACAAATTGCAAAGGTGTTTTCCAAAGAATTAAAACAGCTTTTGCCGGAGCGGCTTCGCTGCGTATTGACAGCAGGCTTGGGTAACTGGAATATAACGCCGGACGCTTTGGGTCCAAAGGTGGTTTCCCGCTTGTTTGTCACCCGGCATTTAAAACAATATTTTTCAGAATACAGTCATCTGACTGAGGTTTGTGCCATCTCGCCGGGCGTGTTGGGGATTACGGGAATGGAAACCGGCGAAATCATTAAGGGAATTGTGGAGGAGCTGCACCCGGATTGCGTCATTGCGATTGACGCTCTTGCATCCCGCAAAATGAGCCGGGTGAATGCCACCATTCAGTTGTCTGATACGGGGATTTCCCCCGGTTCCGGTGTGGGGAACCATCGATTTGCCCTGAACCGTGAAAGCTTGGGAGTACCGGTTATCGGCATCGGCATTCCCACCGTGGTGGACGCAGCCACCATTGCCGGGGACGCAATTGCGCTCTTGGTTTCCGCCTTGCAGGAAGAAACAGGAGAAGCAGCAAAGCTTGCGACCCTGCTGGAAGATCCGTATGACGCACTGCGCGAGGTGCTTCATCAGGAAAATTTGATTGTCACGCCAAAGGATACCGATTTTTCCGTTACAGAGGCTGCCAAGGTGCTGGCGTCCGGGTTAAACATAGCGTTCCATCCCGATTTTTCCTATCAGGAGCTACTGCAGCTGCAGGGATGAATTATTTTGGAAAAATCAGCTTTACACTCTTGACATTTTCAGAAAAAAACTTTATAATAATAGGTAATATATAGCGAAGGGGGACATCCCAATTGATTACGGTTACTTTAAAAGACGGTTCCGCCATACAGATAGAGGCGGGCAGCAGCGTGTATGACGCAGCAAAGCAAATCAGCGAGGGCTTAGCGCGGGTTGCACTGGCAGGTGTTGTGAACGGTACTACCGTGGATTTAACAACACCCTTAGAGAAGGATTGCACCTTGGAGCTGGTCACTTTTGACGACGAGCAGGGGAAGAAGGTGTTTTGGCACACCACCTCTCATATATTAGCACAGGCAGTAAAGCATTTATATCCGGAGGCGAAGCTGGCTATAGGTCCTGCCATCGACCGGGGATTTTATTATGATTTTGATATGGAGCATACCCTTACGGCAGACGATTTGAAAGAAATTGAAGCCGAAATGAAAAAGATCGTCAAAACCGGCGAGCGGCTGGAGCGGTTCACTCTCACAAGGGATGAAGCACTGGAACAAATGAAGGATGAGCCTTATAAAGTGGAATTAATTCAGGAACTGCCCGAGGGGGAAGAAATCTCTTTTTACCGTCAGGGAGATTTTACCGATTTATGTGCCGGTCCCCATTTGTTTGACGTGAAAAACGTGAAAGCTGTCGCACTGCTTTCCGCAACCGGCGCCTATTGGAGAGGAAACGAAAAAAACAAAATGCTGCAGCGGATTTACGGTGTTTCATTCCCGAAGAAATCCATGCTGGAAGAACATTTGGTGCAGCTGGAAGAAGCTAAAAAACGGGATCACAACAAGCTTGGCCGGGAATTGGAGTTGTTTACAACTGCCGATATTATCGGCCAGGGATTGCCGATCATGCTACCCAAAGGCGCCAGAATGATTCAGATTTTGCAGCGTTTTGTTGAGGATGAGGAGCAAAAGAGAGGCTGGCTTTTGACCAAGACGCCGTACATGGCAAAAAGCGATCTTTATAAATTATCCGGACATTGGGATCATTATCAGGACGGCATGTTTATTATGGGGGATGAGGAGAAGGACAAAGAAGTATTTGCTTTGCGCCCCATGACCTGTCCCTTCCAATATCAGGCATACTTGAACCGTGCCCGTTCTTACCGGGATTTACCACTGCGGTATAATGAGACTTCCACCTTATTCCGTAACGAGGCGTCCGGTGAAATGCACGGCCTGATCCGTGTACGGCAGTTTACCATCTCCGAGGGTCACTTGATGTGCAGACCGGATCAGTTGGAAGCGGAATTTAAAAGCTGCCTGGAGCTGTCCATGTTTATGCTGAAAACTCTGGGGCTTTATGAGGATGTTACCTATCGGTTCTCTCAGTGGGATCCGAACGACCGAAAAAAATACATTGGCACACCGGAACAGTGGGATGAAGCCCAATCTACCATGAAGCGGATTTTGGATCATCTGGAAATTCCCTATAAAATCGGAATTGGCGAGGCTGCTTTTTACGGCCCTAAGTTAGATATTCAAATTAAAAACGTACATGGCAAGGAAGATACCTTGATCACCATTCAGATTGACCAGATGCTGGCGGAGAAATTCGGCATGGAATACGTGGATTTCGACGGAACCAAGAAAAACCCCTATATTATTCACAGAACCTCCATCGGCTGCTACGAACGCACCCTTGCGCTGCTGATTGAAAAATATGCCGGCGCATTTCCCACTTGGCTGGCTCCGGTGCAGGTAAAGGTGCTGCCCATTTCTCAGAATTACACGGAATACACCAAAGAACTGGTGCAGCAATTGTCTGACGCAGGCTTCCGTGTGGAGCATGACGACAGAAACGAAAAAATCGGTTATAAAATTCGGGAAGCGCAAATGGAAAAGGTACCTTATATGCTGATTGCCGGCGAGAAGGAAGAAACCGACGGCACCGTTTCCGTTCGCTCCCACAAGGAAGGCGACCTGGGCAGCATGAGCCTGCAGGATTTCATTCAAAAAATTGCGGTTGAAGTGCAGACCAAAGCCAGATAAAATTTAAAGGAATAAAAAATACCTCTTTTATATAAACTATGGGATAAAGGAGGTATTTTTATGAGTAAAAAGAGATTCTTACCGCTGCTGATTGTAGGGGTAACCCTTGTCCTTTTATTTCTTCCTCAAAAACCGGCAACAGAGGCTTTATCCCGATACGGCTCCCGGGGGGATGAAGTCATATCCATTCAGTCAAAGCTGCTGGAATTAGGGTATTATACCGGGCAGGTAGACGGCATTTTCGGCCCGTTAACACAAAGTGCGGTGATTCGTTATCAAAAGGATTACGGTCTGACGGCAGACGGGATTGCAGGCGCAAAAACCATGAAGTCACTGGGATTGTCCTCCGGCGGCATCAGCAGCAGCGAACTGGAGTTATTGGCAAGGTGCGTAAATGCTGAAGCAAGGGGAGAGCCGTATCAGGGACAGGTTGCCGTTGCAGCGGTAGTACTCAATCGGGTGAAATCACCTTCCTTTCCCGGAACGGTTTCGGGCGTTGTTTATCAGCCCGGTGCATTTTCATCGGTCAATGATGGACAAATTGATTTGGAGCCTTCCGCCTCTTGCCGGAGCGCAGCGCAGGACGCTGCCAACGGGGTGGATCCGACTTATGGTAGTATTTATTTTTATAATCCAAGCAAAACAAGCAATGCCTGGATTCGATCCCGACCGGTTGTAACGACCATCGGCGGTCATGTGTTTGCAAAATGAAGGGAGAAATACCAATGAAAATTGTATTGCAGCGTGTCCGTTCCGCTGCTGTCACAGTAGAGGAACAGGAAATCGGTAACATCGGAAAAGGATATTTGCTGCTGGTAGGCATTGAAGAAGGAGACAATTTAGAGACAGCGGAGAAGATGGCAGATAAAATTCAAAAGCTCCGCCTTTTTGAGGACGAAAACGGGAAAACTAATTTGAATGCAGAGCAGGTTTCCGGAGAGGTATTGGTCATTTCTCAATTTACCTTATGTGCCGATTGCAAAAAAGGGAACCGTCCCAGCTTTGTTCATGCCGCAGCTCCCGAGACGGCAAAACAATTATATGAAGCGTTTTTTGTCCTGTGTGAAAAGCGGTTTTGCAAAGTTGCCCACGGTTCCTTCGGCGCTGATATGCAAGTGTCGCTGATCAATGACGGTCCCTTTACTTTAATGCTGGACAGCCGGGAAATTTGCAGATAATTTGAACGAAGAAAAAATTCATAACGATTGTTGCCAACGCAGAGCAGCAGAACGGAGCATAGGATGAAACAAATTGCAATGGTAGGGAATACTCATTTTGACCCGGTTTGGCTTTGGCAGTGGGACGAGGCTCTTTCTTCTATTTTAGCCACTTTTCGGTCTGCCTTGGATCGAATGAAGGAGGATCCGTCCTTTGTGTATTCTTTTTCAGCGCCCGCAGTGCTGGAGCAGGTACGTCAATGTAATCCGGCTATGTTTGAAGAAATCCGTGAACGTGTGAAGGAAGGGCGCTGGGAGCTTGCGGAAGGATGGTGGCTGCAGGCGGACTGCCTGGCGGCCTGCGGGGAAAGTTATGTGCGGCAGGGACTGTATGCCCAGCATTACTTAGAGAAGCATTTTTCAAAACGAAGCAAGACCGTATTTAATATTGATAGCTTTGGTCACTGTGGTACCTTACCGCAAATTTTAGTCAAATGCGGGATTGAAAATTACGTTTTTTGGCGGCCGGCTGATTATCATTACGAATTACCCCAGGCTTTGTTCTTATGGCGGGGAACGGACGGAACTGCCTTAAAAACCTACCGATTGGGCGGGGAAGGGGGCAGTTATTTTGAAAACGGCACCTTACAGAAATGGTGCGAAAAGCTCCCGGAGGTTCCTCATGATCTAATGATTGTGTATGGGGTAACCGACCATGGCGGCGCACCGACAAAAGCACAGATCAAGGAGATCCGCAAGCTGGGGGAAACATATCCTGTTACCTTCAGCCGGGTGGATGATTTTTTTGCCCGTCAAAGGAAGGAAGATCTGCCGGCTGTGGACGGGGAACTTTTGGTGAATTTCATCGGCCCTTATAATAACGACATTGAAATCAAAAAAAATAACCGAATTGCCGAATACACCCTACTAAATGCGGAAAAAGCCTGCCTTTTGGCGAAACATTTATTGGGACGGGAGTACCCGATGGAATTACTTTCCTCCTGCTGGCAGGATGTACTGTTTAATCAGTTTCATGATATTTTAGGCGGCACCTGCATTGAGGCTGCGTACTTTGACGCCCGCAACCTGCACGGGCGTGCCATTCAGAGTGGCAGCGAGCAGTTACACTACGCCCTCCAGGCAATGACCTCACAAATGAAAATGCCCGGAAAAAATCCGGACAATGCGTGGAACTTGGTTCTTTGGAATTGCAACGGCTTTCCGGTATCGGAACCGATTGAAGCAGAGGTACAATGGGCGTGGGAATTTGATTGGTACGAGGGCGGCATTGAATTGGTAGATGAGAGTGGTGCTGTGATACCGTGTCAGGTGATCCCCGAACAATGTGCATTGCCCGGCTTTCGTTCCCGGTTTGTATTCCGTCCGGAGCTGGACGGGCTATGCTGCAAAAGTTATATTGTTCGGCAAACAGACCAAGATTCGTCCAAAAGCAATTCTCCCTTTACTCTTTCCGTCTCTGACGGTGAGTGCACGCTGTATGAGGGGGGTACCCTTTCTGCCGTCTCCTTTTTGCGTCCATATGCAGTATTTGATGAATGTGATACCTGGGGCTTTAATAAAACAGTCTGGAGTGAACAAAAGCAATATTTACGGCTGCGTTCCTTCCGCTGTGCACAGAAAGGCGCTGTCCGAACCACCTATCACAGCGTTTGGGAATTTCAAAATTCCAGTCTGGAGCTTACATATCACTGTTATTCCGATCGGGTGGATTGCCGTTACCGTGTTCTTTGGAACGAAAAGCAGTATGCACTGAAGCTGGAACTTGCCATCCCGGGTTCGGAGCCTGTTGTCACGGCTGCCACTCCATATGGATCAGCGTCCCGGCAGGCATGCCCCTGGGAACGCCCCATGGGTGAGTGGCTTTCTGTAGAAAATAACACAAATGCATTGGAAATCAGCGCTGACAGTATTTTCTCCTATGATTTTCAAAAGAATGCGGTTGGACTCACAT
>CAKSSZ010000057.1 GCA_934489915.1 uncultured Clostridia bacterium
GTTCAAAGGTGGTTTCAGTCACGCCGGACACAATGCCACGGTTTGCCATTGCCTGAATTTCTTTTGCCGCCCAATGACCGATAACATCAGAGAACTTGCTGCCCTGAGGCTGCTGTTCGGGCTGATTCGGTCGATTGGTGGTACCGGAACTTTGCCCGCCGCCGGAAGGAACGGTAGTAGTTCCGCCGCCGGGATTTACCGGTGTGTGGGTGGGAGTCGGCGTTGGGGTTGCGGCCATGGTATAAAGCACGATTTCACCCAGTTTACTTGTTTTAATTTTAATTCCGTCGCTTTCATACTTCTCTCTGGTATAACCGCCGGAGCCGGAAATTGTCGTAATAGACGTACCGTTTACATACCCTGCGGCCTTTCTGAGAGCGCCCTTCACTGTCAGTTCAATATTCATGCTTGCGTTGATTGCTTCCTCTGTCAGCCGCAGCGCAGTCACCTTCTCGCCGACAACCGGCACGCTTGCCGCTTCCTTTTCACCAAACACATTGACGGAAACAAACCCGCTCCCTTGGATTACAGTCCCCTTCGGAATTGTCAGTGTTGCCGGCTGCTTTGTGCCGTCCACGGTAACAAACCCGCTCACTTCAATCTGCGGCAGCGACTTTCCGGTTTCCAGCTTTAACACTGCACTGTCAGTTACCGTAAAGTTCTTATCCGTCATGAAGGAATAAATCGGGAGAACGCCTGCAACCTCACCGTCTGTCTGATTGACTGCTTCTTTGAATTTTGCAATCTCGTCCTTTACTAAAATAACCGTATCCATATCTGCCGTTTTTGCATTTTCAACAACAGATTTCAGCCTGTTATAGGCTTCTTCCGGAATCTGACCAAATTGCTCGCCGATTTCGACCAGCTCCAGCAGCTCCTTTGCCTCTGCCAGCTGTTCCTCTAAGGCGTCCGTCAAATCTTCAATCCGGTCGGTGTTAACCGAGTCAGACAGAATCGTTTCGCCGTGCAAGCTGCGTTCATCATAAACAGTCAGCTCTGCATAAACATACTTGCCTTTCAGGCTATCATCAAGCGGCAAAACTCTGTCGTGTCTGTCACGGATCAGAGTATATTCTCCGCCCTTCGTATCTGCAACATACCAATTGATTTTTGTAAAGCCCTCGCGGTCGGCGTCGGCATCTGCAAACCGGTAGCCTAAGCGAATTCCGTCATCCGCTTTGGTCAGCACCGGAGCAGAGGCAGTGGGTGCGCTCCCGCCCACAGCCGATGTCAAACCAATCCCTTCTGTACGAATGGTTTTAAATCCGGGTACGCTTTTTTGAATTTCCTTTAATCCTGCTTCTGTCAGAGAAAAATCTTTACCGTATTCTTTAAAATAGCTCTTGGTCTGATCATTGATGCCGGCAGAATAATTGGCTCCCTTTTTGGGCGCTTCATAGCCAACCTTGGTGCCAAACAGTGCGTTCCCGCCAAAATAATTCACATAAGCAGGTGCATTCTTCTCTGCAAACGCAGTGATTTTGTCCGCATCTGCGGTACCCCGCTTCGGGGTCAGACCCTCAATTTGCTGGAAAAGTTCCAGGGAGAAATCCTGAAATACCTGTCCCCACTGCGTATTTTTGTATGTTTCCTGCCAGAGGGTATTGCCCATAAAATCCTTCCCTCGGTTAGCCGTCCAAGCACCCCACTGCACAGGCGCTCCCGTATCGGTAATTTCCTTTTCCACGATCTTCAGATAATGCAGACTGGGTGCAATTACCTGAAAATACCCGGCCTGAGGAGTATCGATAAACAGGTTATTTTCAAGTCTTCCGTAATTTCCGTGGAAGGTTTTAAACGCCATATCGCCGGCCTTATAAAAAATGTTATTTGCCAGGTACGGGCCGGAACCGCCGTCATCTACAAACACGCCCTGGGTACCGTAGCCGCCGTACTCGTTTCCGATATGATGAATATAATTGTGAATCACTTGATTGCCCAGGGTGGTAATATCCCTGCCCCAATAGATGGCGCCGTTATCTGAAGAAACCTGAACCGCATTGTAGATTTCGTTATCATGTACGGAAACATTATTAATTTTTGCCATACGAAGCGCAATCCCGCCGCAGTCATAAATCTCGTTGTTGGCAATTTCCATTCCACAGGAGTAATCAATCATCACAGCATATGCGGTTGCCTGAGGCACTCTGGCGGTGCCGTGGATCCGGTTGTTGATGATTTTGTTCCCGTCCGGAATCAGTTTTTCACGGTTTTCATCGAAGGAAGCCAACCGGATTCCGTTGATGGCCGTTCCGTAAACATGGTTGTTTTCAATCACAATATCGGTTCCGATTGCATAAATTCCGTTTGCGCCTACATTAGAAACGGTACAACCGTCTACCGTAATGTGGCTTCCGTTCAGTTCCAGCGCATTCAGCTTGCTGTATGAAAAATCAATGTCCTTAAGCGTGATATAAGACGCGTCGGTGATTTTTACAAGCCGGTCTTCCAACTGAGAGACTACCATTTCCGAATTTTGAAGGTCGTCTGTAATCGGGTAGAAATACAGCATTTTATTGGTGCGGTCAATATAATATTCTCCCGGAACGTCAATTTCATCCAAAATGTTCATGAAGAAGAATTTTCCGTATTTTGTAGTCGGCAGATAACTTGCCGCACCGCTTTTGGTGGTCAGCTTATTCTTCTCAGCGTCCAGAGAACCCACACGGGCAAAGCTGACATGCCATTCATACCCCAGGCCGCCCTTGATGTACATGGTGTTTACCGCATCCTCATCCCACAGCTTTGCACGGTTGGTAGGATCGCTATAGCCTAAGGTGATAGGCTGATTCAGATTACTGCCCTCTACGGAAGTGATTCTGACATAAGCGTCTGTCTTTTCGTCATTCGGCCAGCGTGCCATGGTCATAGCGCTGCCGTTCATGAAAAATTCAGGAACCCAGGAATGCTCCGTATCCTTATCTGCTATTTCATACAGATTTTTCGCTCCTGCTGCCCCCAGGTCAACCTGCATAAGCTTGGTTTTTGCGTAAGGGTCGATGATTCTGTTTAAAACTTTCTCATCCGTCACCTTTTGAACCGCATTGGGATCCAAGGTAACGCCGCCGTTGAATTTTGCACGCTCACCGGGGTAGGAAGCAATAACAATCGGCGAGGTTTCCGTTCCGGTATTTGCGGAATCAAACGCAAGCGACGATGTTCTGTGATATGTGCCGCCCCTTAAGTAAATGGTGATGGTACCCTCGTCGAGAAGGTTGTTATCCTTCAGTCTTTTCACCTCATTAAGAGCCTCTTCCGGGGTCTTAAAGGGGTGATCTATGGTACCATCGGGGGTTTCGGAGCCTTCAGGCGAAACATAAAGCGTTACACCGCCTTCCTCCGAAGCTTTTACCGCTACCGCAAGAGTTGCCTCTTTATTTTCGATATTAACCGAAACGGTCTTTTTGCTTTTCAGCTCTACCGGGCTGCCGTCATAGGTAACGGACTCAATTTCAAAGCCCTTTGCAGCCGTGATGATTGCCTTATCAGCAGCGCCGACAGTAGGCACGGTTTTGCTTTCTGTGTAGGTTTCCCCGCCATATGTAACGGAGGCATTTCCGCCGGAAATTGCAATGGATAACTGATAAAAATTGCCCTGCCGATAGGTTGCCGTAATCGTACCGTTTGCTTTGACCGCTTCCAGATCAAATTCATAAACGGATTTTCCCGCTCCCTCTGTCAGTTCCGTCGGTTCTCCGCCTTCTTCCGTATAGGTAAGAGTATCAATCAGCGCATTTTCAGGCGCCTTCACCGCTACCTTTGCATTTCGTTTATCCTCCACTGCAAAGGCTGTGCCGGACTTTACAGTCACCCGATCATTATCCAACCCAAAGTTCAGGCTTTCACTGGAAACGATTATGGTTCCCTCGCCAATTTCAGATTTAATTGCATGATAGGAAACTGTTTCATCAAAGCTTACGCCGGTAAGATAAATTTTCCCGCCGGTATCACCGGAATAATTATCGATCCCCGGTTTCACAAAGATCAATCTTCTCATAATCAGCCAATCGCTGTCTTCGGTCTTGATCTCTCCGGCTCCGTCCTTATCATACACCGATGTAATCGTCAGCGCATCCTTCCCCTTATAGCAAACAGAGTCTTGCCCGGCGGGCATTCTTGCGTTAATTTTGTTAATCTGGAGCGGTGCCCAGGAATTGTTAATCAGCACTTGTCTGCTGGTGTTGGTGTGCAAATAGCCTGTGTCCACCGTCAGCTGTTCAATCTGGATATCCACGTTTTTATCCGTATGGGTATTTTTAAAATACACATTAGGGCGATAGGTTCTGCCAATCGCCGCTTTACACAAGGCGCCGTCACCCGCTTCTCTCCACAGATGCATTGTATCGCTTCTGGAATTTACCCGGGTCAGATCATAGCCATACTGGGAAACCGCCGGATCTGTTCCGGTTCCGGCAGTCTTTCTTATAATCAGCTTGTTTTCCGAATCCTGGGCGTTATTGTTGACGCCGCCAACACTGGTCACAACACCGTTTTCCATTAAAACCTTCGGTGTTTCACGGGTCAGGCTCTGCGCCTTCCCTTCAAATACCACCTCATATGTGTTAGCTTGCGCTACGGTTGCTTGATTGTCGGTCACCGTTACCTCTGCCCCGTCCACCGTAAAGGATTTCACCTCGTTTGCCGCACCAGGAACAAAGGTAAAGGTTACGCCGTCGCTGCCCTTTTCCACTGTAACCGTCCCGTTGCCGTAAACGGTTCCTGTGATTTCTCCTTCTGCCATTGCCGGCAAAGCTGTAAAGCAGGATAAAATCATCATACAAGCCAGCAAAATTGATAATGCTTTTTTCATCTCTATCTCCTTTCCCTTCTGTTATTCCGCTGCGGTCAGCGTAAAGGAATCGCCGTCTAAGCGCTCTGTCACCTCATCTGCTCCGTTGTCATAGGTAACAAACGGAATAAATTGATATTTGCTGCCAACCTTCATTGCGTCCCCGAATACCCGGATCCCAAATGCGCCGCTGGTCAGCAGGGTATTGTCCACATTATAGGCATTGAGTGCCAGCTCGTTTCCTTCCTCGTTTTTCAAAAAGATTCCTGCGCCCTTTGCCGTCCCTGTAATTTTTACGTAAACGACAGCAGCAGGCTGATTTTCATAGGTTGCGTTTGCAATCACACTTGTTGCTGCAACGGCAGGCTGATTCTCCGCCGCAGTAATGGGTTGATAGTAAAGTGTACGGGGAGTGCCTTCGATTTCATATTTCGCCCCGCTTTTTTTCTGAACATAAACCTGTTTAACCCCAACGCTGCTTTCCGAGAGCTTCACACTGTGAACCAGTGCATCGTCCAAATAGACCGAGTAAGAAGTTCCGCTGGTTGTAATCTTAATTGTATGAGAACCGGTAGATCTGGGTCGGGTTGTTTCCTTGTCTCCCAGCTCTTGCGTCCCGTCTAATGCATTGAATTGATACGTCCCGTCAGCATAAAACTTAACATATTCTCTCAAATGATTGTCCCCATCCTTAAACGCCACCAAACCGCCTGTTACACCGTTATCAAAAAATGTAAAGGTTACGGTGCCGTTCTGATAAGGCGTCAGGGTGGAAACCAAGGTTTCCTTCGCATATGCGTCATTTGAAAAATCAATTGTTTCGCTATATTCCTCGGGAATTACGATAACGTCTTGGTAGGTTACCGCAACGGTACCGTTTTCGGAAACATAAGGAATGGTGTAAACGCCGTCTGCCGCTGTCAAAGCAGTACCGTTCCATTCCACTTTCTCTACCGCTTTTCCTTCGGGTGCGGTAACAATAAAGGTTGCCGGGCGGTTATCCTCCACTGCCAGCGCAACGCCGTTCTTTACCGATACGTTGTTATTATCTGTTCCAAAATTCAGGCTTTCGCTGGAAAAACGCATGGAACCTTCGCCGATATCGGCAGTCACCGTATGATAAGAAGTCGTTTCATCAAAGCTTACGCCCTGGAGGTAAATTTTTCCTCCGATATCACCGGAATAATTATCGATCCCCGGTTTCACAAAGATCAATCTTCTCATAATCAGCCAATCGCTGTCTTCGGTCTTGATCTCTCCGGCTCCGTCCTTATCATACACCGATGTAATCGTCAGCGCATCCTTCCCCTTATAGCAAACAGAGTCTTGCCCGGCGGGCATTCTTGCGTTAATTTTGTTAATCTGGAGCGGTGCCCAGGAATTGTTAATCAGCACTTGTCTGCTGGTGTTGGTGTGCAAATAGCCTGTGTCCACCGTCAGCTGTTCAATCTGGATATCCACGTTTTTATCCGTATGGGTATTTTTAAAATACACATTAGGGCGATAGGTTCTGCCAATCGCCGCTTTACACAAGGCGCCGTCACCCGCTTCTCTCCACAGATGCATTGTATCGCTTCTGGAATTTACCCGGGTCAGATCATAGCCATACTGGGAAACCGCCGGATCTGTTCCGGTTCCGGCAGTCTTTCTTATAATCAGCTTGTTTTCCGAATCCTGGGCGTTATTGTTGACGCCGCCAACACTGGTCACAACACCGTTTTCCATTAAAACCTTCGGTGTTTCACGGGTCAGGCTCTGCGCCTTCCCTTCAAATACCACCTCATATGTGTTAGCTTGCGCTACGGTTGCCTGATTGTCAGTCACCGTTACCTCTGCTCCGTCCACCGTAAAGGATTTCACCTCGTTTGCCGCACCGGGAACAAAGGTAAAGGTTACGCCGTCGCTGCCCTTTTCCACTGTAACCGTCCCGTTTCCGTAAACGGTTCCTGTGATTTCTCCCTCTGCCATTGCTGTCATCTGAACAAAAAGCAACAGCGCAAGAAAAATTACGCAAAGTTTTTTCATCATTTTCTTTCCCTCCTAAAAAATATTTAAAAACCACCTTCCAACTCCATTGTAAACTATGCCCCAAGGGAAATGTCAATAGATTTTTCAAAAAATTTTTCCCTATAAAAAACCGGCTGTTCGGAAAATCCGAACAGCCGGACACACGGTGTTGCTTCTTACGGCTGCTTGCCGATATAAGCCAAGATACCGCCATCCACATACAGTACATGACCGTTGACAAAATTTGACGCATCTGACGCTAAAAAGACAGCCGGTCCAACCAAATCCTCCGGCGTTCCCCATCTTGCTGCCGGTGTTTTGGCAATGATAAAGGAATCAAACGGATGACGGGAGCCGTCAGGCTGCTTTTCTCTGAGGGGCGCCGTTTGGGGCGTTGCAATGTAGCCCGGTCCAATCCCGTTGCACTGAATATTATGCTCGCCGTATTCGGAGCAAATGTTCCGGGTCAGCATCTTCAGACCGCCCTTTGCTGCCGCATAGGCAGAAACCGTTTCCCGCCCAAGCTCGCTCATCATGGAGCAAATATTAATAATTTTCCCATGTCCTTTTTTAATCATAGACGGAATGACCGCCTTAGAGCAAATAAAGGGAGCGTTCAAATCCACATCAATCACCTGGCGGAATTCTTCTGCGCTCATTTCGCACATGGGAATTCTCTTGATAATGCCGGCGTTATTGACCAGAATATCAATCACGCCTACCTCTTTTTCGATTTTTGCAACCAACTCCTGCACTGCCGCCTCGTCAGTCACGTCGCAAACATAGCCGTGCGCCTGAATTCCGTCTGCCTCATATGCCGCCAAGCCCTTATCCACCAATTCTTGCCGGATATCGTTAAAAACAATGGTAGCGCCCGCCTTGGCAAAGCCCTTAGCAATGGCATAGCCGATTCCGTAGGATGCGCCGGTTACCAGCGCAACCTTTCCGTTTAAATCAAACATCTCCGTTCCTCCTTACCGTAACTCTTTGGTTTCAATAAAGTCCATATCGTCAAATTCCTGATTCTCACCGCACATTGCCCAAATGAAGGAATAAGCCTTTGTGCCGACGCCGCTGTGAATGGACCAGCTGGGGCTGATGACCGCTTCTTCATTGTGCATGATAATATGCCGGGTCTCCGAAGGCTCGCCCATCATATGAAACACAGCGTCATTCTCGCCCATATCCAAATACAGATAAACCTCCATCCGTCTGTCATGGGTATGGCAGGGCATGGTGTTCCAGTTAGAGCCGGGCTCCAGCTGGGTAAGCCCCATAGCAAGCTGACAGCTTTTCATCACTTCCGGATGAATGTACTGGTTAATCACCCGCTTATTACAATCTTCTACCGAGCCGCAGGGCACCTTTTTGGCTTTTGTAATATCAATTTTTACAGTAGGATATGTAGTATGCGCCGGGCAGGAGCTGATGTAGAACTTGGG
>CAKSSZ010000058.1 GCA_934489915.1 uncultured Clostridia bacterium
AAAGGATATTCTTGCTTTTTTGCCGGTATAACCCCTCCTTGTGACGCATATAGTGGAGTAAAGCGTCATGAGGAGGCGGTGGTTTGAATACGCAGATCGAAGAAAGAACCATACGGCTGGCAGAATATATTTTGGAGCACAAAGCGACCGTGCGGGACGCTGCCGGGAAATTCGGTATTTCTAAATCTACGGTACATAAAGATGTGACTCAGCGGCTGATGCGGCTGAACCGTGAACTGTACCGGGAGGTGGGGGAGGTACTGGCAGAGAACAAATCGGTGCGCCATATCCGAGGGGGGATGGCGACCAGACAAAAATATTTGGAACAAAAAAAGAAAAGATTAAAGGGAAACGGCCATTAAAAAAGCGTTGCAGCAAATGAAATAATTTTGCTGCAACGCTTTTTTTAAAATCCAAATAACCTCTTTTTTTCGTATGGCTCCGAAGAGACGGAAAGAAGCTTGTAGCCGGTGGGGGCAATGGCCTGCTCCAATGTTTCCCGGGGAATCGGCTCCTCGCTGAGAATGACGGTTTCTCCGCTTTTGTGAGAGGAAGTTACTTTTTTGACCGGGATGTTTTGCCGGATGGCGTCATTTAAGTGAGATTCACACATGCCGCACATCATGCCGTCAATTTTTAAGGTTGTTTTTGTCATTTCTTTCATCCTTTCTTTGATTTTTTTAAATGATATCCTGCTTGCTCCACAGCCGAACGAAGCTGTTTAGGATCGACTGTGTGAGAGGTGGTCAGGATGACCTTTCCGGTTTTGTGATTTGGCTGGGCACAGGTGACCCCGTCCAGCTGTTCTAAAGCTTGCTTGACTCGCCCTTCACAGTGAGCGCACATCATACCCTTGACCCGCAGGACGGTTTGCGGTGCTTGATTGGCGGGAGTACGGAACAGATTCAGCCGCAGGGCATTGGTGACTACGCAAAAGCTGGACAGACTCATGGCCGCAGCGCCAAACATGGGATTTAGGGTCAACCCCAGAGGAACAAACACGCCGGCTGCCAGGGGGATGCCGATTGTATTGTAGAAAAATGCCCAAAACAAATTTTCATGAATATTCCGCAAGGTTGCCCGGCTAAGACGGATGGCGGCGGGAACGTCGGACAGAACGCTTTTCATCAATACCACATCGGCGGCGTCGATGGCGATATCAGTTCCGGCACCGATGGCGATGCCGGTATCTGCCCGCGTCAGGGCGGGGGCGTCGTTGATGCCATCTCCCACCATAGCGACCTTCCCTTTTTGCTGCAGCCGGCGGATGATTTTTTCTTTTTCGTCCGGCAAAACCCCGGCAATTACTTGATCCACCCCTGCCTGTTCACCGATGACTTGGGCGGTTTTTTCATGATCGCCGGTGAGCATGATCACTTGAATTCCCATTTCCTGCAGAGTACGGATGGCAGCGGGGCTGTCCGGCTTTATGGTATCCGCAACTGCGATCATACCAAAAAATCGTTTGCTGCTGCTAAAAAGGAGAGGGGTTTTCCCTTCCTCGGAAAGAGCGTCTGCCCGACGTTTTACAGCGGGGGAGAGGGGGAGGCGGGTTTCTATAAAACGAAGGCTGCCTCCGAAGTATTCTTCGCCGTTGCAGCGGGCGGTGACGCCGTTCCCGGGCAATGCGGAAAAATCGGTGACCTCACAAGGGGTAAGGGTGGTTTCGTAGGCGCAGACTGCCTTTGCCAGGGGGTGCTCGCTTTTTTGTTCCAGGGAAAGGGCGATGGTGAGCAGCTCCTCCTCCGTACAGCCCTGGTCGGGGATCAGGTCAGTCACCCGCGGTTCCCCTTGGGTGACGGTGCCGGTTTTATCCAGAGCAACAATTTTGACCTTGCCGGTTTCCTCCAGAGCCTGGGCGGTTTTGAATAAAATCCCCTGCTTGGCACCTACGCCGTTTCCTACCATAATGGCAACCGGTGTGGCAAGCCCCAGAGCGCAGGGACAGCTAATGACCAGGACGGAAATTCCCCGTGCCAGCGCATACGGGAAGGTTTGCCCCAAGAACCGCCATACAAGAAAGGTCAAAAGAGAAAGGGCAATGACCACCGGCACAAACACGCCGGAAACCCGATCTGCAATTTTGGCAATGGGGGCTTTTGTGGCTGCGGCGTCACTGACCATCCGGATGATTTGGGAGAGCGTGGTATCTGCCCCCACCCGTGTGGCTCGGCATTCCAAAAATCCGGACTGATTGACTGTAGCGGCGCTGACCGGATCCCCGGGGGCTTTCTCCACCGGGATGCTTTCTCCCGTCAGGGCAGATTCATTCACTGTGCCGGTTCCCCGGGTGACGACCCCGTCTGTCGGGATACTTTCCCCGGGGCGCACCACGAAGGAATCTCCGGGGGCGACCTCCTCCACCGGGACGGTTACCTCCTTGCCTTCCCGCAGTACCACTGCGGTTTTGGGGGAGAGACTGAGCAGACCTTTGAGTGCGTCTGTGGTTTTTCCCTTAGAATGAGCCTCCAGCATTTTTCCTACAGTGATCAGGGTGAGGATCATGGCGGCGGACTCAAAGTAAAATTCGTGCATCAGGATCATAACGCGAGCATGATCTCCGCTGAGCTGAGCGTCTGTCATCATAAACAGAGCCGCCACACTCCAGAGGAAGGAGGCGGAGGCGCCCAGGGCGACCAACGTGTCCATATTCGGCGCACGGTGCCACAGCCCCCGAAAGCCGCTGATGAAAAATTTCTGGTTGATGACCATGACACCGGCTGTCAGCAGCAGCTGGATCAGACCCATGGCAATGTGGTTTCCGTTGAGCCGGGAGGGCAGCGGCCAGCCCCACATCATATGCCCCATAGAGAAGTACATCAGAACCAATAAAAGGAGAACAGAGGAAATCAACCGGGGTTTGAGGGTGGATTCGGTTTTTTGCGGGGCGGCGGTTTTTGGACGGTCGGTAATCCCTTGAGAGGGGGCGGCGCCATATCCTGCCTGTTCCACGGCGGCTATGACGGAGTCAGCCGACGCTGTGCCGGAGACGGTCATGGAATTGGTGAGCAAATTGACCGAAACTTCCGTGACGCCCTCCACGGCCTTTACCGCCTTTTCCACCCGGCTGCTGCAGGCGGCGCAGCTCATGCCGGTAATTTGATAGGATTGCATAGCAAAGCTCCTTTCTTTTTCTTTATCCTTTCCAAAATCAAGAGGAATATTTGCCGGATGAAGGAGATTCCTCTCCGGGTACTTATTTCATTAGCTTGCGAAGCGTTTCCATCAGTTCATCTACCACTTCGCTTCGCCCTTTTTGCAAATCCTGAGTAACGCAGGTGTGCAGGTGGGCGGAAAGCAGCTCCCGATTAAAGGCATTTAAGGCGGCAGTAACGGCGGCGGACTGGATGAGAATATCATTGCAGTAATCGTCCCGCTCCAGCATGGCCTGCAAGCCGCGGATCTGCCCTTCAATCCGCTTTAACCGATTGGACAGCTTTTTCTTTTGCTCCGGGGAGCGATGGGTGGTTTTATGACAACAGCAGGTGTTTGCCTTTTCCATAGAAAACACTCCTTTCATTTTCATTATATACCCCCGAGGGGTATTTGTCAAGAGCTTTTTTCAGAAAAATTTGTTTGGGGAGTTGCTTTTTGGAGGCGGTTGTGGTATACTAAAAATAAATGATATCACACAAAGTGTCGGCTGTTCTGTTGAGGAGCAGCAGGTGAAAAGGGAACCGGGTGAGAATCCCGGACGGTACCAGCCGCTGTATGCGTCTGAACGCTTTTTTGTTTCGTCGGTGAAAGCCGGTCATTGGGAAACTGAGAAGGCAGAGGCAAAAGCGCCTGATGTTGTAACATCAGATAAGACGTGAGTCAGAAGACCTGCTTTGATGCCGCCGCACCTGAGAGGGGGAGGGGGTAGTTTTGCTGCACCGTCGGAAGATGCCGAGGGGTGTTCTTTTGGTACGGCAAATTGTGAATTGCACAGAAAAAGACTGCTGTGGAACCAAAGCTTCCGGGCAGTTTTTTTGCTTGGAAAAAAGAAAGGTGAGGTTACTATGCAAAAAAGAAAGCAAGGGCTGGCACTGCTATTGCTCTTAACCATGCTGGTGTCCGTTTTGGCGGTACCGGTTTGGGCGGATGAAACGGTTTACTCGATCAAATCGGCGCAGGACTTGGTCGATTTGGGCGGTCGGGATCTGACGGGCGTCATTGAGCTATGCTGTGATTTGGACATGGCAGGTCAGACGATGGAGTCTATTTCATCCTTTTCCGGTATCTTCCGCGGGAATGGATATGCCATTTCCAACCTGAAGATTGAGGGCGAGCGGAAAACAGTGTTAAAATGGAACGACCCCTACCAGGGTCTTGGGCTGATTTCCGTAGGCTCCGGTCGGGTGGAGGATCTGGTGCTGGAGCAGCCGCAGATCCAATTGCAGGCCGGGCAGAGCACCGGCGTTGCAGCGTTGATCGGCTCGGTCACGGAGGGCGAGTCTGTTGTTTTGAAAAACTGCGCTGTGGTTGGCGGCCAGGTACAGTCCGCTTCGGAAAAAACCACTCATGTGGGCGCCCTGGTGGGAAATCTGGTCAATGGCAGCTTGACGATTTCCGGGTGCTTCAGCACGGCTGATATTTCTTATACCGGCTCCAAGCAGCCCTCCACCTGCTACGCAGGAGGCTTGATTGGGTATGTCAGCAGCAGCGATGTAACGGTGGAAAATTCCGCAGTGTTGGGGAATGTGGCAAGCTATTCCGGTACCTCCGGTTATGCCGGCGGTATGATCGGGATCATTAACGGTTCCAACTCCAATAAGACGGTGTCCTTTACGCACTGTTATGTGAGCGGAGCGGTGACGGGCGGATCAGCTTTTGCTTTTATTTACACCGGGAAATATTCTGCCCCGGTCATTCAGGTGACCGATTGTTATTATAATAAGGAAGTCAATTCGGCGAAGCTCCTTTGCTTTGGGGAAAAGGCGAATGTCACGGGAACGGTGACCGGGATCAATACGGCGGATTTTGCAGCCTTGTCCTTGGGAGAGGGCTTTCAAATACGGGATGGCTTTCCCTTGCCGGCCTGGTATGGGGCGGCTTCTTCCCTGACGGTTACGGTGCAGCCGGAGGATGCGCAGGTGACCCTGACCGATGAGCAGGGAACGGCGCAGACGGCAGAACAGGCAGGGAATGCTTATACGTATTCCTTAACAAACGGTACTTATACCCTGAGCGTGACTTCTCAGGATGGGGAGTGGATTCCTCAAACGGTGCCGGTTGTAGTAGGAAAGGGCACCCGGGAGGTTTCTGTTTCGTTAAAGCGCAAGACCTATCCCCTGCATTTTGCGGTAACTCCCGAGGAGGCGCAGGTGCAGCTCCGGGACGAAAACGGGTTCATCACGCCCCGGGAGGATGGCAGCTATCAGTTGGTTCGGGGCAGTTATTCCTATGAGGTGACCGCCTTTGGATATGAATCGGCGCAGGGTGAGGTGAAGGTGCCTGAAGAACAGGAGGTTACCCTTTCTCTGAAGGAAACCCCTCGGTATGAGGTGCGGTTCTTCCTTTATCCCGCATCAGCCGGTGGGAAAATTCAGGTAACAAACGGAGATACCGGACTGGTCATGCAAGGAGAGCAGGGGCGCTACCGTTTGCCGGAGGGAGTCTATGATTACCAAATTACGGCGGATGGATACCGTACCCGCAGCGGTTCCTTTGCAGTTCCCGGTACTGAAGAGCTGACGGTAACCTTAATTGCCGGCAGCAGCTGGGACGGGGAAATGACAGAATCCCTGTCCGGCAAAGGAACCCAGGAGGAGCCGTACCAAATTAGAACCGCAGGCGACCTTGCCCGGATGGCGCAGCAGGTCAATGAGATTGCAGGCATGGACAAGGCATGCTACAGTCTGGAAGCGGATTTAGATTTGGGGTACCTGCCCTGGACGCCCGTTGGAAAAACCTCGGTCGCTGCATTCCGGGGAATATTCTTGGGGAACGGTCATCAGATCAGCGGGTTGAACGTTTCCAGCCAGGATCGGAAGGCGTATGCCTATTACGGGTTGTTTGGCTGCTTAACAGACGCTACGGTAAAAAATCTGACCGTTTGCGGGGAAATTTATTGCGATGAGAGCACAGGACTGTCCGGCGGATTGGCCGGGGCAGCTGTTGGCAATACAGTGATCGAAGGCTGTGCCGGGGCGGTTTCGGTTTCGGCGCAGGCAAGGAGCACAGCGGGTGGCCTGGTGGGGCTGTGCCGCAAGAGCGATGAAATTGGGTATCAGTGGCTGGATAATACAGTCCGGTTGGTCAATTGCCTGAATCGGGGAGATGTGCTGATCTTCGGCGAGGATCGGGATCCCTTCTCCCAAGGCACAGCAGGCGGACTGGTAGGGTACAGCAAAAACTGCGTTCAGTTTGAAAATTGCGCCAACACAGGAGCGATAACCGGTGCGAACCTGGCAGCCGGTATCTGCGGGAACATGGGGTCGGCGCAGGGGGATCATTGTCATCCCTTCCTAAACAACTGTTATAACAGCGGAAAAATTTCAGGAAAGATGGGCGCCTATCCGATTTACGGAAAGAATCACATGGCGCAGCAATATGTGACCGGCTGCTATACCTTTGCCGATTGTTACGCTCAGACCAATTCCTATGTGACCGAGACCACCGGTGAGGAACTGACGGGCTTATTGGGTGACGGATGGAGCCGGGAGGAGCAGGTGAACGGCGGGCTGCCCTATCCTGCCGGGGTGCGGGTGCCGCCGTATAGCGATGAGCTTTCCCGGGAGGCTGCCAAGTATGCGGATCTCCTTTCCATTCCTGCCGACGCCAAGGTGGGGGACGTATTTTCTCTCCTTACTTCGGGGGCAAAGGCAGACGAACAGGTGCAGGTGCGGTTTGTGCCGACAGAAAGCAATTATCTCACCTTGCAGCGGGATGGGCTGCTCACCTTAAAGCAAACCAACGAAACCGGAGCGGCAGTGACGGAAACCCTCACCTTGCAGCTAACCGGTGACGCAGGCCGGCTGAGACGGAAGGTAACAGTGGTGATTTATCCCTCCTCTTCTGCCCGGGTGCAGCTGATGAATCGGCTGGCGGGCTTTTACGGAGCAAAAACAACCCCGAGTGAGTGGGTGGTATTCGACATGGCGGCCTACAATGCCATGGGTGGGGACAAGGCGGCTTTGTCTGAGGCGGCAAAGCAGAATTATATCAACCTTGCCATCGATGAATTGCACCAGTCCTATGCCCTGGCGACAGATCGGGCAAAGGGAGAAGTGATTTTAGGCGCCATCGGCGTGGACACTGCAAAATTATATCCGGTTAACTCCAAGAATTCCTTTCATAACGGGGAGTTGTTGCGGAAGGAAAACTTTGGCAGCAGCTATACTACGGCTGTTTGGACCTTGTTGGCTGATTTGCAGGGGAATGTGAAGCTCTCCAAGGAACAGATCGGCCGCCTGGTAAAGACGCTGCGGGATAACCAGAAGGAAAACGGTCTGTTTGGCTATTCCTACATGGGCAATGACTACACAGACGTGGATTCCACCGGCTGGGCGCTGGCAGCTCTGGCAAGATTTGTGCTGAGCAAGGAGGACAGCTGGGGTGTGCAAGCGGAGGCGCAGTCCTTTGTGGATCGGGCGCTGACGGGCTTGTCTGCTGAGCTGCGGGACAACGCTTCCTACGGAACTATTAATTCAGACGCGATGGTGATCACCGGGCTGGCAGCGTTGGGGATTGACCCCGGCTCCGACCGTCGATTTGTGAAAAACGGCTGTACTTTGGCGGACGCCCCCATGCTTTATGTGAACAGCGACGGCACCGGCTTTATCAGCGCATATGCGGAGGACAGCCAGGGAAATCAGCTGTCAGAGCAGGCAACGGAGCAGGGCTTCCGCGGGTTGGTATGCCTGGAGGCCTTTGAGAAATACGGGAAAAAGCCGTATCAGATCTATGCGTTCCCACGGGAGCTTCCGTCCGGCGAGAAAGAAACGAAGGTCATCGGCAAGGCCACCGGAAAGGGCAGCGTGGAGCTGCCGCCGGAGCCGTCGGAAACCGCAGATAATTTGTCTGTGGAGCTGGAAATCAAGGACGGAAAAAAGACCTGGCTGAACCTTTCTATGGAAGTAAAGGAAGGCGCAACGGTTTATCATGCGTTAAAGAAGGCGGCAGAAGAAGCCGGTATTACGGTCATCGGTCTGGAAAAGGGCTATGTGAAAAGCATGAGCTACCAGGGAACCACTCTTTCTGAATTTGATCGGGGGGAAAACAGC
>CAKSSZ010000059.1 GCA_934489915.1 uncultured Clostridia bacterium
GGACTGGAGTTCCGGGCAGGGGCCTCTACCGGCGGCACTGATTTGGTGGCAATGGCGATCCGCAGGAGACGGTCGGGAGCACCGATCGGTTCGTTGGTGCTGGCGGTGGACGCTGTGGTGACAGCTCTTTGCGTAACGGTGTTTCGGGATATTTCTCTGGGGCTTTATGCACTTACTGCTCTTGCCGTTTGCGGAAAGGTCATCGATTGGGTGGAAGCGGGGGCGCGTTTTGCCAAAACCGCTTTTATTATTTCCGATCAGCCGGAGGCACTGTGTTCTGCTCTTTTAAAACAGCTGGGTCGTGGGGTTACGGTGTTGGAAGGGCGGGGAGGATATTCCGGGCAGAAAAAACAAACGCTTTTGTGCGTGGTAGCACGGCGGGAAATTTCACGAATGAAACAAATTGTGCAGCAGGCCGACCCGGCCGCCTTTGTGATTGTAACAGACGCACAGGAGGTACTGGGAGAAGGCTTTCAAACATAAAGGAGGAACGGTTTCATGGAGGATTGCAGCAGGATTGCAACAAAAATCCGCAAACATGTAATTGAAGGAGTTTATCATGCGGCTTCCGGTCATCCGGGAGGATCTTTGTCCATTGCCGACATTTTGGCAGTGCTGTATTTTGAGGAAATGCGGGTGGATCCCAACTGCCCTCATTGGGAGGATCGGGATCGGTTTGTGCTGTCTAAAGGGCATTGTGCGCCGGCGCTGTACGGAGCGTTGGCGGAACGGGGCTTTTTCCCGGCGGAGGATATTAAAACGCTGCGCCGGATCGACAGTTATTTGCAGGGTCACCCGGACATGAAGGGAGTACCGGGGGTGGATATGTCCACCGGCTCTCTGGGACAGGGGATTTGCGCTGCCAACGGCATGGCGTATGCGGCTCGGCTGGACGGAAAGGACTATCGGGTGTATGCGATCTTAGGCGACGGCGAGCTGGAGGAAGGTCAGGTTTGGGAGGCGGCAATGTTTGCGCCTCATTATCGGCTGGACAACCTTTGTGCCTTTGTGGATTTGAACGGATTGCAGATTGACGGCCCCACCCGTGAGGTGATGTCACCCTACCCGGTGGACGAAAAATTCCGTGCCTTCGGATGGCATGTGATTGTGATTGACGCACATGATTATTCTGAGATTCGTGCTGCACTGGCAGAAGCCAGGCAGGTGAAGGGCAAGCCTACCATGATTATTGCCAAAAGCGTGAAAGGGAAAGGCGTTTCCTTTATGGAGAATCAGGCGGGGTGGCACGGCGTTGCACCTAAGCAAGAGGAATATGAACAGGCTATGGCGGAGCTGGATGCACTGCTGGAGAAGGGGGAGGAGTAAACATGTCTGAAAAAATTGCAACAAGACAGGCATACGGTAAAGCATTGGCAGAGCTGGGGGCAGACCCCAGAATTGTGGTCATGGATGCTGACCTGTCAAAATCCACCAATACTGCTACCTTCCAGAAGGCATATCCGGAGCGGTTTATTAACACCGGCATTGCGGAAGCGAATATGATGTCCACAGCAGCAGGACTTGCCTCCTGCGGGAAAATTGTATTTGCCAGCTCCTTTGCCATGTTTGCAGCAGAGCGTGCTTTTGAACAGGTGAGGAATTCTATTGCATATCCTCATTTAAATGTTAAAATTGCGGCAAGTCATGCAGGCGTTACGGTCGGGGAGGATGGCGCTACCCATCAATGTCTGGAGGATTTGGCGCTGATGCGCACACTGCCGGGAATGGTGGTGCTTAATCCGGCAGACGCAACTGAAACCAGAGCGGCAATTCGGGCAGCGGCAGCGCATGACGGTCCGGTTTATATTCGGCTCGGCCGGTTGGCGGTACCTCAGATTTATGATCAGAAGCCGGATTATACCTTTACTCTGGGCAAAGGGATTTGCCTGACGGACGGGCAGGATGTTACCATTCTGGCGACCGGCTTAATGGTGTTTGAAGCGTTACAGGCGGCAGAGCTGCTCCGGGCAGATTCCATCAGCGCCCGGGTGGTGGATATTCATACCATCAAGCCGCTGGACCGTGATCTGGTGGTGGAATGCGCCCGTCAAACAGGGGCGATTGTAACGGCGGAAGAACATACGGTAAACGGCGGCTTAGGCAGCGCTGTTGCAGAGGTGTTGGCAGAAGAATGCCCAACTCCCATGCAGCGGGTTGGGGTGCAGGATCAGTTCGGTCGTTCCGGGAAGCCTGCTGAATTGATGGCATATTATCACTTGACGGCGCAGGATATTGCGGATGCTGCACGGAAAGCAATTGCCGCAAAACGGAGCTGAATTCATGCGGCTTTTAGGAATTGATTACGGAGATGCACGGGTCGGGATCGCCTTATCCGATCCCTTTGGCTGGACAGCAACGCCCCTGCCTTGCTTGTCCGGAAAAAATAAAAAAGAACTGCTTCGGCAGATTGACCGGCTGGTTCGTGAACACGGGGTAGAAAAAATTGTACTGGGCTTTCCAAAAAATATGAATGGTACGGTAGGCCCTCGAGGAGAGATGAGCCGTCAGCTGGCGGAACAGCTGCGGGAGCTGACAGGTCTGGAGGTTGTGCTGTGGGATGAACGGCTGACGACCGTTTCTGCGGCTCAGATTATGAATCAGACCAATGTGCGGGGGCAAAAACGAAAGCAGCAGATTGATTCTTTGTCTGCGGTATTGATTTTGGAAAATTATCTTCGGACGCTGTCATGAATTTTTAATCGAAAAAAGCTTGACGGCAATGTCTTTTTCGGTTATAATATACTTATAAGGAGGCGCTGTTTTGTGGATGAAGAACTGATTGTACTTTATGATGAAGAAGGAAATGAGCAATCCTTTGCTTATTTAGATACGATTGAGCAAAACGGTTCCCGTTATCTGGCGCTGACTCCGGTTTATGAGGAGGAGGACGAGGAGAGCGAGGATACGGAGGTTGTCTTTTTGAAGCTGGCAAAGGATGAAGAAAATCCCAAGGAGGATTTGCTGCTGGTCATTGAAGATGACGATGAGCTGGACTCGGTTTTTGCGGAATTTACCCGTCGGGTAGAGGAAGAGGAACAGGAATAACAGGGGTTATTATATTGGCTCCGCTCCTTTCACTATGGTAAAGGCCTGCTGTGTGCGTCAACATCGGAATGAATTTAACCAACACTATGATTGAGGGAACGGAGCTCCGGCTGCGGCATAAATGCCCCCCACCTTTTACGGTCGGCCAGGGGACTTATAATGCAGTTGGGCCAATACCCACCTGCGAGAGCAGGTTAAATTAATCCGATAGAAGACGGCATGGCGGGTTTTTCTATTTCAGCGAAAAGGAGACGGAGAGCATGATAGCTGTTTTTGTGATTTGCGGGTTGCTTTTGCTGTTTACAGGGGCGTTCTGCATCAATTACTATGTGTTGATGCGCGGGACGAGGAAGTATGTTCAGATAGAAATGAACCGTGCCCAGAGCCGCCGGGAATACCGGTATTGGAAACGGGAAATGAAAAAGCTGTTTTGGGCGGCAATTCCCGGGGCAGGGCTGGTGTTTCGGGGGGTACACATCCGATAAACTTTTCTTTAGGAGAAGGGAATTGACTTTTTGAAAAAGAAGTGTTATAATAAAATGGAGTAAGGATCAAAGGAGCATTTTCATGGCTGCGAAACGAAAAAAGAAGATTGTATTAATTGCTGTGATAGCAGTTGCAGCGGTTTTGTGTGCCGCATTTTTCGGCGGCCGGTACTGTATGCGTTATTTCGGGGAAAAAGCCATTGCGGAAATGGAAAAAAAGCTGGCGTCCGGGGAGCTGACCCTTCCGGGGGAAGGGATGACGGAACCGGGGAAGGCACCGATCCTGCCGGACAAAAAGCCGGAGGACGGCAGCAATCCTTTTACCGATTCTGCTGCGTCGGAGGAGCCTTCTGCAGAGGGGGAGACGGAGCAACCTGCTTCCGGTCAGGCTTCTGCAAGCGGGGGCGGCGGGATTGACCTTTCCTATGCGTCCCAGATTGCTTCCATTGCAAGCGGCGCCGATATTGCGGCGGCTACCTCAGCGGTGCTGGGCTGTCTGTCGGCGGCAGATAAAGCAGAGATTGCTTCTCTTCTTGCCAGCGGGCGGGACAGTGAAGCATACGGCTTGGTATATTCCCGTATTTCCGGAGATGCTTATGCTACCCTGGTTGGGTTGTATTATAAATACTTACCGATGGTACAGTGAGGGAGGTTTTTAAAATGTTACGAGCAAGAAAAGGATTGGCGTTGGCATTGCTTTTTGTAATGCTGGTTGCCACATTGGCGCCTGCAGCTTTGGCTGCACCGGCAAAGGCTGCGACTGCTGATCAGGAAAAAACTGCGCAAAGCATGGTGGCAAAGCTGGAAGCTTATCACGAGGCTTTTTCCGGTGCGGAGCAGGCGGAGATCAAGGCTTCTTACGATGCATTGTTGGCCTTAACGGATGGCCAATGGAAAACGTTAGTGGGAAATTCCGGCTTGAAAACGGCGGAATTTACGGCGAAATACAGCAGTGATGCAGAAGCAGAAGCTGCACTGACAGAACTGTTAAAGGATACCTTCGGGGTATTGTATGCCGTTTACAATAAGGATGTTCTGTACGACGCATGCCTGGAATTTGTTGTGGATCAGCAAAAGACCATTGATTTGATCTTTGATGGGAAAGTGACCCAGCCTATGCTGGTGTCTCTGATCGAAGGAACGGAAAAGGAATTGGCAGGTTATGATATCTCCGGTTCTATTTCCGATCAGGCTTCCGATTACTGGAATGTAGTGTACGGAACCGGTAATAAATATATTGAAGCTGTGGATCATGTCATGGAAGCTGCGATTGAAGACGGGATTGCCGGTTCGGTTTTGAAAACCGGAATGACGGCATTATCTTGGAGTACAGCGCCCTTTGCTAAGCTGCATGAAGCTGTTTTGGCATTGGTAGACAGCGATTGCCGTGCGAATACGGTGATTTATGACTCAATTTTGAGAAAGCATTCTGAGCTGATCAACGTGCAGACCGGTCAAGAAGTGGCAGACGGCACACTCTTTTCCTTTCTGCCGGGTCAGTCCGTTACCTTGAAATTTACGATTTTTGGGAAGAATGTGTCTGTCCCCTTTGGCAGTTATATTAAATTGCCCAGCAACGGCGCTATTGCCATCAGTGTGGATCAGGCTGCCAATACCTTTACCGTAAAGGGTGTGGCAAAGATTGTTCCCACCGACCTTGAGCTGCGCCGTGGTGTGGTTGGATCAGATACGTTAGTCAATCAGGCGGATTTGATGAGAAGCTTCCGGGTTTCCTGCAGTGAAGCTGCCCCGACGCCGACGGATAAAAAGGATTATCATCCTGAAACTCCTTCCCCCGCACCCACCGAAAAGCCTGAGCTGAGTGCTACTGTTTCCGGTGGAAACGGTACAGATAAGGTGGAAGTGAAATTGGAGGAAAAGCAAAAGGATACCCAGTATCAGCTGCGGATGTTCATCAATGATGAGGAAGTTCCGGAAGGAACCATGGCAGATGAAAGCTACTGGATTTCCATTGTGATTCCTACCGGATGGAAGAACACAGATAATGTTATCCTGTATTATAAGGATAACGAAGGGAACAAGGTAGTGTTGGACAATGCTGTATATAAAAATGGTGTTCTGACTGCTGATGTTCGCTATGTCGGTCATTATTACATTGAAAAAACCAATTTGGATATTTTAGAAGAAAATCACATTGCTTACCTGATGGGGGATGAGCAGGGGCATTTTAACCCGGATGCGAATATGACCCGAGCAGAAGCAGCGCAGATGTTCTATAATCTGCTGAAGGATAAAAAGGTAACCAGCGGTGTAACTTTTGGAGATGTGGATGATGGCGCTTGGTATGCAACTGCCGTAAAGACTCTGGCGTCCTTAAAGATCATTTGCGGATATGAAGGATTGTACCGGCCGGAGGATTCAATCACCAGAGAAGAATTTACAACTGTGGCTGTGAAGTTTTCCGATCTGACGGAGGAAGGCTCCCTGTCCTTTACGGACGTGACGGAAAACCGTTGGTCTTATCCGTACATTTTAACCGCATCTTCTAAGGGGTGGATTTCCGGATATCCGGACGGCTCCTTCCAGCCGAGCGGATTTATTACCCGTGCTGAGGTTGCCTCTGTGGTGAATCGGATGCTGAGCCGGATTCCTGACGAAGGCTATATCCGGGAACACAGAAACGATCTGAAGATCTTCCCGGATGCTGCCGATGTGAACTTCTGGGCTTATTATCAAATTGTTGAAGCAACCAATGCCCATGACTGCCAGGTAAGTGAAAAGAAGGAAACCTGGACTGCTATAAAATAAACATAATCTGCGATAGGAGCGGCAGCAAAATGATTTTATTTTGCTGCCGCTCCTTTTTGGTTCCACGCCATTCCTTTGCCCGAATGGGAGGATGCTCAAATATTCTTTTTTTCAAAAACTTTTTTAACAAAATTCAACAAAAAGTATCCCCTGAATCCTTGACAGAATGGAGATTTGTTGATATAATGATAAGAGGCGCTGTAGGCGCCGCTTGAAGGGATATCTTTTTTGATATTAGAAAATATTAGGAGGAATGTTTTCATGGCAAGAAAAATGAAAACGATGGACGGTAACAATGCCGCTGCCTGGGCGTCTTATGCGTTTACCGATGTTGCGGCCATTTACCCCATCACCCCGTCTTCTGTAATGGCTGAAGTTACAGATGAATGGGCGGTTGACAAGAAAGAAAACTTGTTCGGACAGCCTGTCAAGGTTGTGGAAATGCAGTCTGAGGCAGGCGCCGCAGGTGCTGTGCACGGCTCCCTGGCTGCCGGTGCGTTGACCACCACTTATACGGCTTCTCAGGGTTTGCTGCTGATGATTCCTAACATGTACAAAATGGCGGGTGAATTACTGCCTTCTGTCATTCATGTCAGCGCACGCTGCGTTGCCAGCCATGCATTGAACATTTTCGGCGACCATTCCGATGTAATGGCATGTCGCCAGACCGGGTATGCAATGCTCTGTTCCAACAGTACCCAGGAGGTTATGGATCTGGGTGCGGTGGCACACCTGGCCGCAATTAAGGGCAAGGTTCCTTTCCTGCATTTCTTTGACGGGTTCAGAACCTCTCATGAAATTGATAAAATTGAAGTTTGGGATTATGAAGATTTGAGAGATATGCTGGATATGGATGCTGTTCAGGAATTCCGGAACAACGCTTTAAATCCTGAGCATCCGGTGCTGCGGGGCAGCGCTCAGAACCCTGATATCTTCTTCCAGAACAGAGAAGCCTGCAACAGCTACTATAACAACGTTCCCGCTGTGGTAGAAGCATACATGAAGAAGGTCAATGAAAAGATCGGTACCGATTACGGTCTGGTTAATTATTATGGTGCGCCGGACGCTGACAAGGTGATTGTTGCCATGGGCTCCGTTTGCGAAACCATTGAGGAAACAGTTGATTACTTGACGGCACAGGGCGAAAAGGTGGGCTTGATTAAAGTGCATCTGTACCGTCCCTTCCCGGTGGACGCTTTCCTGGCTGCTATTCCTGCAACCTGCAAGAAGATTGCGGTATTGGATCGTACCAAGGAACCCGGCTCCATCGGCGAACCGCTGTATCTGGATGTTTGCGCTTGCTTCACCGGCAAGGAAAATGCACCCATGATCATCGGCGGAAGATACGGTCTTGGTTCTAAGGATACCATTCCCGCAGACATCATTGCGGTTTATCGGAACCTGGATGCTGCAAAGCCGGTCAAAGGCTTTACCCTGTCCATCGAGGATGACGTTACCAACCTGTCTCTGCCCAGAACAGAAAATCCGGATACTTCTGCAGAGGGAAACACTGCCTGCAAATTCTGGGGTCTTGGTTCTGACGGTACCGTCGGTGCGAACAAAAACTCCATTAAAATTATCGGTGACCATACCGATTTGTATGCACAGGCATATTTTGCTTACGACTCGAAAAAGTCCGGCGGTATTACTGTGTCTCACTTGAGATTCGGTAAAAAGCCGATTAAATCTACCTACCTGATCAACAAAGCAAACTTTGTAGCATGTCATAACCCCTCTTATGTGGACAAGTATGACATGGTGGAAGATTTGGTACCGGGCGGTAAGTTCCTGTTAAACTGCGCATGGGATGTTGCGGAGCTTTCGGATCGTCTGCCTGCTAAGATGAAGCGTTACATTGCAGAAAACGACATTTCCCTGTACAC
>CAKSSZ010000060.1 GCA_934489915.1 uncultured Clostridia bacterium
CGGTGATCTGATTTTCTACTTTTTCAGAATCATATTCATATACCACTGCTTTGTCAATGGCGTAGTTTGCGGTGTCTGCTCCATTGACGGAAACGTTGATGGAGTTTGCAAACTTCCGCATTACCTTACCGTAAACGGTGGAGGTGTCTTTGTCCAATTCTTTGATGGCTTCGGTTTCTTTTTCCTCTGCACGGAAGAGAATTTCAAACTCATCAATTTCATCCTTGGCATTGGTTGTGAAGCGAATGATGTCGCCCTGCTGGAGCGCCTTCCCTTCGTTGTCTACAAAGAAGCTGTCGTCAGTTGCATTCTTTTCGATCAACTTTCCGTCCTGATACGCATACAGCTTTTCTACGGTAACCTTGTCTGCGTTCTGAGTCTGAGCAATGGAGTCTACTACAGCCAGAGAGGTTTCCCCGCTGATGACGCCGTCGGAGTTGGTGATGACGATTACCTTTGCGGTCAGGTCATCTTCAACGTCGTAGAGTACGGCGTCGTACTGGTTCTTATCTACCAGCATGGAGCGATCCCGAACAGCGTAGGAGGTGTCATCCTTTGCGGAAGCGGGAATGTCAAAGATGACAGTGGATTCTGCCACATTGTATTTTCCCAGCTTGTTTACGTTTGCCCGATATTCTGCGTCGTTCAATTCTGCATTCTTACCGAATACCTTGTCGTTGATGGTGCCGTCAGTCAGATCTTCTGCCAAAGAGAGCACCTTCAGCTCGCCCTTTTCATTGGTTTCATAAGTGACTACCTGCTGCAGAGCGTCGCCCTGTGCGTCCACTACCTTCGCCAATACTTCGGAAGGCTTTAAGCCGCTCTTGCTGTTTAAGGTCATCTTTTCAGCACCGTCCAGCTCAATCCGTTCTCCCTTAGCGGTCAGCAGGCTGAATTTTGCATTTCTGCCTGAGGTGGTGGAATAAGCGTCATACAGGTACGCATACTGATCGGCATATCTGGTCTTGTTGTCCACGGCTGCAATCTTGCCGAAGTGATCCAGATAAAATACGCCTTCGTCATCCAACGCAATGTTCTTGGTGTAGTTGGAGGCTACTTTATACTTTTTGCCGTCTACATACACATAGTTTTTGGAAAGCTCTGTTACCTTTCCTTCTACCGATTCGGAGGATACCATGACGTGGAGCGCTTTTCCGTCCAGGCTCTTGGCAACGGAGAGTACATCCCATTCCTTCAGATCGGCGAAATTGAAGTTTGCACCGCTCTTGGTCAGTGTGAATTTCACAGTCTTGTCATTCGGATCCAGAGCAATGGGATCCTGGTCATACTTGTCAAATACCTTATAGCTTACGGTGGAAATCTCGTCAACAACCATGTTTTCATAGTTGGTAACATTCACGATTTCATAGATATCGTCCCGATTGGAGTCAATCAGCTGTACCATACCGTTTACACTGCCGTCAACCGGTTTTGCCAAGGTGGCGTCAAAGGCGGTGACAACACCGTTGTAAATCATCACTGCATTTTCGCTGATGTTTGCAATCTGAGTCTTTTTATCCGTGTCCTTGTTTTCCCAATATTCCACCTTGCGGGCTCCTTCACCGGTGATTGCAACAATGTTTTCGCCGTCAACGGTGATTTCAGACATGGCCTTCTGATCAGGCAGTGCCAGCAAAATTTCATTTTCGCCGGAAGATTTGTTTTCCTTATACAAATACATCACCTGATAACCCAGCAAAGAGGTAGCGGTACCGGTTAAATCATTGTAAATGGAATCGTTGATTTCAACCTGATTGTCCTTCAAGGAAGAGTTAGCGCCGTTTAACCGAGTAAACATATTTGCGGTAATTTGGCCATATTCCTTGGTTACATTTAAGGTATCTTTCAAAATGGTCTTTTCGCCTACTTCAAATGTGGGCACGCTGCCGTAGCCTGTCTGCTCCATCATTTTAATTTCCAGAGCATTTTCTGCCATGGTAGCGATCAGACCGCGGGTTGCGTTTCCTTCCAGATTCTTGATTCCTTCAAACAGTCCGATGGAGCTTGCGGTAATCATATATCCGGTAGGGAAGCCCCCGTTGCTGACAGCACGGTTTTCATAGCCTAACATCTTGGTGAAAATTACGGCTGCTTCCTGAACGGTAATCTGATCGTCCGGGCGGAAATTCACGCCGTCGTCACCGACGACTAACTTCTGAGAAGCGGCAACATTAATATAGCCGTTTGCCCAGTGACCGTCTACAACGTCCTGGAAGGTTTTCTGAGAGGCAAACCCGGCGGCCAGGCTGTCCAGCCCCAGGGTACGCACCGCAACGGTAGCGACCTCTGATCTTAAAATATCGTCTCCGGGTCTGAAATCGCCGGTGCCGTAATCGCCGACCATGATATTCAGCGCACCCAGAATTGCTGCGGTGGATTCATATTCCGTTCCCTTCACGTCTTCCGATACCTGGAAGGCGGAAACAGGAAGGAACAGACTCATCATCATAACAGCAATGACTGCAAGAGATACTGCTTTTTTGAGTTTCGACATGTTTACTTCCTCCTATAAAATAGTTTTGTGGGGGGAGCCGTTTATGGCTCCCAGTACTCTTGTGGTTGTTTCTCTGTTTCCATAAAAGATTAACAGAGCCTGTATTCTATGGGCGGAAAACAAATGGTATCGTTTCTTGTACTGCGTTATGTCAACCACATGCTCTATTGTAAAGCATCC
Source organism: uncultured Clostridia bacterium (assembly GCA_934489915.1). Lineage (GTDB taxonomy): Bacteria > Bacillota > Clostridia > HGM11514 > HGM11514 > SIG438. Next base: position 2,675 of record CAKSSZ010000060.1, read on the forward strand.
TCGGTCAAAAATCAAGCTGTAAATTGTGGGATTTTTTTTAACAAAAACCGGAAATGCAATCAGCGGGATTACAAACGTGTTAAGTTTTGTTTAAAAAACAGGAAAAACTCTTTACAGACAGGAAGAATTATGGCATGATATAAGTAATAAAGTCTTGATTTGGGGAAATTCCCCGTGATTTTGGCAAAATTTTTTTGCGGGATTAAATTTTGCCTTCTGCCTCTCTTAAAATTCATTGCCCTGCCGGTAAGAGAGCGCAAACGATTTGCAGGGTGAAAAAGGAGGTTTTACCTATGATGAAAAAAGTGATTTCAGCGGTGTTAATCGCAGGGTTGCTGCTTTCCTGCGTTCTGTCGGCGGGTGCAGCATCCAAGTTTACCGATTTGAATGATTCGGCTTGGGATTGGGCAAGAGAATCAATTGACGCCATGACGGAGCAAGGCTTGATTGCCGGTTACAGTGAAAATACCTTCGGTCCCGCTGATGGCGTGACCACATTGCAGGCAATGCTGTTTATGTCCCGGATTATCGGGTTTTATGAACCGATCAACAGCCAGGTGCTAAAACAGGCTAACGCATTGTACGGTTCCTTTTTGTCCGGTTATTCTTTGAAAAATCAAAATGAAATTGCACTGCTCATGTATTACGGCGTGTTCAGTGAGAGCGAATTAAAAAGTTATCTGGCTGCTTCCAAAATCAATCAGCCTTTAAAGCGGTATGAAGCTGCTATTTTCCTGACCAAAACGGCCGGCGCCGAAAAGACGGTTTCCTCTGCGGGGAACCCCAGCTTTGCAGACGCCTCTGAAATTCCGGCGAATGCGAGAAGCTACGTGGCCTATGTGGTAAAGCAGGGCTATATGGTAGGCTTGAGTGACGCTCAGTTCGGCGGCTCTCAAACGGTCAACAGAGCGCAAATGGCTGCCATGCTTTACCGTGTGATTAAGGATTTAAATATTTCTTATATTTCCGGCGAGGCGGTTAAGACTACTTCCAATTCGGTTTCTGTCTCGGTTTCCGGAGCTTCCAAAGCATATGAAATTCCTGCCGGCGCCGAGGTTCGGGTAAACGGTGTGATTCGTTCCCTGGATCAGATCAGCATTGGGGATTCTGTGATTCTGAAGTATATGAATGGATCTATTCGGTATGTGGATGTATTTACGGCAGATGTGGACAGCACCGGAGAGGGGTATGTTTCTGCCAAAAAAACCGGTGTGGCGAATGCACTGAATGTTGTGCTGAAGGATTCCTCCGAAAGCAAGGAATTTGAATTAACAGAGGATTGCAAGATTTTTTATGAATCCTCCGAGGTGAAGTTTGATGATATTCTGGTAGGGGATAATGTAACCTTGTCCTTCCAGAACGGGAAGATTTGCAAGGTATTGATTCAAAAACGTTCTGATACGGTGACATCTGTTGATTTTGTTCGGGTTGTGTATGAGCCGGAAATTACATTGGTGGTAAAAACCTCTGCCGGTGCGGAGCGTACCTTCCTGATGGCAGATCAGGTGAGCGTTCGGAAAAACTCCAGAGGAGTTGATCTGAAGGACTTGCTGCCCGGGGATAACCTGACCCTCACTTTGACCAAAAACAAGGTCAGTGCCATTTCGGCAACCAGCCACGGCAGCAGCACCAGCGGTACAATTGAAGCGATTTTGATTTCTGCCGAACCTTCTATCACCGTGAATAACGGAAAAACCTCTTCCACCTTTGCAGTGACCAACGGAACTGTGATCACGGTAGATGGAAAAGAGGGTACAATTTATGATTTAAAGCTCGGTTATGCGGTGGATGTCTCCATTGAAAGCGACACGGTGACTAAGATTACAACGAAGGTTGTGCAAACCAGCAACACCCTGATGGGTACGGTGGATTCTGTCAATTCCAACTACGGGTTCCTCAATATCTATGCTTCGGATGCGGCAACGGGGACGACGGAGAAGGTTCAGGTCTTTACCAAGAAAAATAACGGTACCAAGATTATTGATAATAAAAATAACGGCAACACCAGAGCGCTGAAAAATGTGGTATCCGGCGAGTCTGTTTTGATTACCGGCGTAAAGCAGGCTGATGGGAGCTTTGAAGCGTCCACCATTATTATCTTAGCGGATTAAAATCAAAGTGCGTAGACTGTAAAACAAATACGGCTCCGAATGAGGACATCTTCGGAGACCGTATTTTTTTGCCATTTGTGCGCTTGTAGCGTTGCGGAACTTGCAAGATTTTATTATTTTTTATGCTTACTTCGATAGCGGGAGGGGGAAAGTCCCATGCTTTTTTGAAATACCCGGCTAAAGTATAAGGGGTCTGAAAAGTGACATAATACGGCAATCTCCCCAATGGATAATGTAGATTCCAGTAAGAGACGTTCTGCCTTTTCCAATGCCTGCTGCCGTACATAGGCATGGGGAGTGGTATGAAAGCTTTCCCGGAACATCCGGATAAAGTGGTAAGGGCTTAAATTTGCCATGGCTGCGTATTCCGAAACGGTGCGGGGCGCTTCCTCATGCATGGCTTCCAGCACCGGCCGAAATCGGTTATGATAGCCGTCGTTCAGCCGGTTCGGGACGGTGGCGATCAGCGTAGCCGCCAGGGATGAAATCAGCGTTTCGTTCGGCTTGGGGGAATGGCATTCCCGAATCATTTGTCTGCATATGGTAGGGAATTCAAAAAAACCTTCTGTATGATAACAAAACTCCTGCAACCCCAGAGAGGATAGCATTGGCTCCATCAACGTTCCCGAACAGTGAAACCAAAAGAAAGAAACGGTATGACCGCGGGCGGCATGATAGATTTGAGGCTGACCGGGGCGAAATAAAATAACATCACCGGCGGTGCATTGCATCGGTTGCCCGTTGTAACACTCTATGGTGCCGTCTGCTATGTATAAAAACTGATAATCCTTCCGCCCTTGCTTTCGGTTTACTTGCAGCTCTGTTCCGGTTTTTTGATTATAACCGCAATTATTGACATAGAGCGGTATAGAAACGGATTGATCGGAGGAAACCGTGTTTCTGCCAAATTCTATTTTCATATCAATCACCTGCCTTCCTGAATCAGTATAGCACAAAAGAAATAAAAAATCAACTCTTACCGCAATTTTGTCCATGTTCGCAATAAAAGATATTTACCAAATCCGAAAAAGGAGGTATGATAAAGGACATAGGGCTATGGTGTAAAAAATCAGGAAGGGAGAAAAAACATGCGGGAGATCATAAATTGGAATGAAGGCTGGCTATTTCATCGGGGGGATGTACCTGTTACCCCTACTTTGGAGAAAATGCCTTTGTATATGCAGGCAAAAACGGAGAGGATGAAGCAAGGACCGGCGTGCAAGGATTATCGGACGGCGCCGGAGGACGCCTCCTGTCATCATGATGTACGGGGAGATCGGTGGGAGTGGGTCACGCTGCCCCATGATTATATCATTTTCCAAACGCCTGACCAAAATGAGAACTGTGCTTTAGGTTATTTTTCTTATGAAAATGCTTGGTATCGGAAGGAATTTCTCTGTGATGAACAGGATCGGGGGAAACGGATTACGTTATTATTCGAAGGCGTTGCAACTCATGCAACCGTATATTTAAACGGCTGCTTGCTCAAGCGGAACTACTGCGGTTATACGGAATTTGAAGTTGATTTAACTGATTTTTTAAAGTTTGGAGAGCCAAATATATTGGCGGTTTATGTGAATACCCAGGAGCATGAAGGCTGGCGGTATGAGGGCGGCGGCATTTACCGCAATGTCATTCTTACCAAAACGGATCCGGTTTGTATTGATTTATGGGGTGTGTATGCCAAGCCGCAGTTGATAGAGGGAGAGATGTGGCAGGTTGCTTTAGAAACCGAGGTACGCAACGACCGGAAGGAAGCACGCAATGTGCAGATCACGAGCCGAATTGTTGATCCGGACGGGGTTGTCGTAGCGGAAGCGGCCGCAGAGGTGTTTGTGGAAGGTTATCAAAAGGCAACGGCAACGGAAACTGTGCATGTCACCTCGCCCCGGCTGTGGGATGTAGAGGAGCCGAACCTCTATCGGGTGGTGACCGCCTTAGCTTGTGAGGGGAGCACGGATGAAACGGAGACCACCTTTGGATTCCGTACTTTTTTCGCAGATCCGAATCGGGGGTTTTTCTTAAACGGTCGGCCGATAAAAATCAAAGGGCTGTGCGGTCACCAGGATTTTGGCATTACCGGGAAGGCTGTACCGGATACGGTATTGCAATATAAAGTGAAGCTGATGAAGGAGATGGGTGCAAACGGCTTTCGGTGCAGTCATTACCCCCACTCGGGCACTATGATGGATTGCCTGGATCGGGCGGGCTTTCTGGTTATGGCAGAAACAAGATGGTTTGATTCATCTCCGGAGGGAATCGGTCAGCTGGAGATGCTGGTGCGGCGTGACCGAAACCATCCGAGCGTTATTTTTTGGTCGCTGGGAAACGAAGAACAGCACCATGTTACAGAAGAGGGCAGCCGGATCATCCGACGTATGGCGGCAGCGGTGAGACGGTTGGACAGCAGCCGACTTATTACCAGCGCCATCAGCGTGACTCCGTTGGAGAATACCATTGCAGAGGAGCTGGATGTGATTGGCATTAACTATAATCTGCCGTGCTATGAGGAAATGCACCGGAAGTTCCCGGATAAGCCATTGATTGCTTCTGAATGCTGCGCAACGGGAACCGGCCGGGGATGGTACCGGCAGGATAGCCCTGTGTATGGCATGATGGAGGCGTATGACAAGGATCCTAAAAACGGGTTCAGCGCCAGCCGTGAGGATACTTGGAAGATGATCGCAGAGAAGGACTGGATTTTAGGCGGATATCAATGGATTGCATTTGAACATCGGGGAGAGTGCGTATGGCCACGGCTTTGCTCCCTGTCCGGCGCAATTGATTTGTTCCTCCAAAAGAAGGATGCGTTTTATCAAAATCAGGCGTACTGGACCAATCAGCCTATGCTGCATTTGCTCCCTCATTGGAATTGGAAGGGGGAGGAAGGAGAGCCGGTACGGGTGGTGGTTTACACCAACTGTGAGGAAGCAGAGTTATTTTGTAATGATATTTCCTATGGCAAGCAGAAAATTCCGGCATACCGTCATGGGGAATGGACGGTTCCTTTTCAGCCCGGACGGCTTTCGGCAGTTGGATATCAAAAGGGGGAATTAGTGGCTGCGGACGAAAAGGAAACCACCGGTTTTGCCTGTGCATTGGGGCTGAGAGAAAAGATGGCGGAGGTATCGGCAAACGGCAGAGATGTGGCGCTGGTGACCTGCTATGCGACAGATGAGCAGGGGAGAGAAGTGCCGGATGCGTCTCCCTTTGTTTCCTTCACAGTAAACGGCGCCGGGTATTTGATTGGAACGGGCTCCGGAATTACAGATCATACGCCACCCTATTTACCGGAGCGGAAAATGGTTGCCGGTCGGATTACGGTGGCAATTCAGACAGAAAAACAGCCCGGCGTAATCACTCTTTACGCACAGGCTGACGG
>CAKSSZ010000061.1 GCA_934489915.1 uncultured Clostridia bacterium
GGGGTTCCCCGGATGATCCAAACATACACCTTGGAAATCCCCTTGAGAACCGGGTTTTTCGCCATACCCATCAGACAGGTAATCAAACCGATGATTACCCCGATTACGATTGATAACAAAGAAATATAAATTGTCATCCGAATGCCCTGCACCAAAAGGGGCGTGGCATTCGAGAACACTCTTGCAAAATCCAAATTCATAAAACAGCCTCTCAAAATATTTCAGCATAGTATTCGCTATGCTGAAATAAACTTTGTTTCTTAAGTTGTAAAAATCTTATTTGTCGCCGTAGCCGTATTTGTTCAGAATTTCATCATATTTGCCGTTGGCTTTGATATTTTCCAAGCCCTTGTTGAACAGCTCCAGCAGTTCCGCATTCTCGCCCTTTTTCACAGCAAAGCCGTACTGAGCGGGGTTGATCACATCGCCAACCGTCTTCAATGCCACGTTTTCAGACTGGATTGCCCAGCCGATCACGGAGAAATCCTCAAAGCAAGCGTCGTTTACGCCGTTGATGATCGCCTGATACATGGAAGGAGAATCCTCATAATAAGAAATGGTAAAGCCATACTTATCCTTAATGCTTTCTGCATACTGCAGACCCATGGTGCCGTTTTTCGCAGCAATGGTCTTGCCCTTCAGATCTTCTTCCGTCTTAATATCGCTGTCCTTTGCAACAGTCAGTACCTGACCGTCTTCAAAATAACCGTCAGAAAAATCAAAGGTTGCTTTTCTTTCGTCATTGATGGTCATTCCGGCGATCATACCGTCTGCCTGACCGGATTGCACTGCACCCATAGCAGCCTTAAAGCCTTCGTTCTTTACGCTGTAGCTAAAGCCCTGATCCGCCGCAACGGCAGCTAAAATGTCCATATCAACGCCGATGTATTCCCCGGAAGCCTCGTCCATAAATTCAAAGGGAGCAAAGCTGTTGTCGGAATAAATGACATAAGTCTTATTGTTGGATGCGCTCGGTGTGTTCGTTGCAGCAGGGTCGTTGTTCTGACTTCCGCAAGCAGCCAGCCCCAGGCACATTACAAGCGCCATTGCCAAATACAGTACTCTTTTCATAGTGTTTACCTCTTTCCTTTTTTATAGTTTAACATCATTATACCATAAGCATAAAAAAATAGCAATATTTTTTTGTAAATTTCCACGGATTTTTTCCAAATCATCCGTATTTTTCGCCTCGGCTCGAGTCTTACGCCTCTGTAATTTCCTCCAAATAGCCCTTAGCGCCCTCGGCCAGCAGATGGCCTTCCACCGTTTTTGCCACCGCTTCCCTTGCCTGCAGCAGCTGTTCGTCCGGCGCATACAGCTCAAAGTTGCCGCACATGACCTCCCCTTGGCTGACATCCTCCGGATCCTCCGCAAACAGTCGCAAATACCACCCTTCTCCGGCGTCAAACACGCCCGTCCACGCCCCCGGATAACGCTGCCCCATAGGAACTGCAACTGCAAAAACCGCCCGATAAAACTGGCTTTTGGCTGCGGTAACCCGCTCCCGGCTCACCCATTGGCTGCACTCTAAAAAATCCGGCGCCAAAAATAACGTTTCATCTGCATGAACCGCCTCCAGGCAGTGCATTGCCGCCTGATACACCTGCCCCAGCGGGATGGCGTAATTCATACGCAGCACCTTTTGATGAAAGGGAGGCTGATCCCCCTTTAATTTCCGATACAGTGTCTCATACATTTCTTATACCCTCTGTTCATATTTTTCCCGTTTTTCCCGGTAAAACGACTCCCACCGATCCTCTTCCATCGCCAAGCGGATTTCTTCCATCAAATGGTTGTAGAAATAAAGGTTGTGCATCACACAAAGCCGCATGGCAAGCATTTCCTTCGCCTTAAACAAATGGCGCAGATAGCTGCGGGAATATTGCCGGCAAACCGGGCAGCCGCAATCGGGGTCAATGGGCAGGCTGTCTGTTTCATATTTTGCATTCAGTAAATGCATAATTCCGTTTTCGGTAAACAAATGGCCGTGCCGCGCATTCCGGCTGGGCATCACGCAATCAAAGAAATCCACCCCCCGGTGCACCGCCTCCAGGATATTGACCGGCGTTCCCACTCCCATTAAATACCGTGGCTTATCCACCGGCGCATAAGGAATGACCGCTTCAATGATTTCATACATCACCGGCGCAGGCTCGCCTACTGCCAGCCCGCCGATGGCATACCCGTCCAAAGGCAGCTCTGCCGTCCGCTTCATGGACTCAATCCGTAGATCCTGATAAGTCCCCCCCTGATTGATCCCAAAGAGCATTTGGTGGGGATTCAGCGTATCCGGTAATCCGTTTAACCGATCCATCTCCCGCTTGCACCGCTCCAGCCAGCGCAGGGTGCGTTCCATAGATTGCTTCACATACTCATAGGGAGAGGGATTTTCCACACATTCATCAAACGCCATAGCAATGGTACTGCCCAGGTTAGACTGAATTTGCATACTCTCCTCCGGCCCCATAAAAATCCGACGGCCGTCAATGTGGGAAGCAAAGGTAACCCCCTCTTCCCGGATTTTCCGGATCCCGGAAAGAGAAAACACCTGGAACCCGCCGCTATCCGTTAAAATCGGTCTGTCCCAATTCATAAACCGGTGCAATCCGCCCATTTGCCGCACGATTTTATCCCCCGGCCGCAAATGCAGGTGATAGGTATTGGACAGCTCCACCTGGCAGCCCAGCTCTTTTAAGTCCGGCGCCGAAACCGCTCCCTTAATGGCAGCTAAGGTTCCCACGTTCATAAATACCGGCGTTTGTATGGTGCCGTGCACCGTTTCCATTACGCCCCGGCGGGCGTCTCCAATCTTTTTTAAAACCTGAAATGACATCTTCTTCTCCATTCTGTTAACAAATAAACATTGCGTCGCCGAAGCTAAAAAAGCGATACCGTTCTCTGACCGCAACCTGATAAGCATGGAGCACATGCTCCCGTCCGGCAAAAGCGCTCACCAGCATCAGCAAGGTGGATTCGCTCAGATGAAAATTCGTAATCAGCCCATCGATCACCTGAAAAGAAAATCCGGGGTAAATAAAAATACTGGTGTTCCCCGTGCCGGCATGCAGACCCTCACCGGGAACCCAAGCGGATTCCAGCGTCCGTACCGAGGTGGTTCCCACTGCGATCACCCGACGTCCTTCCGCCTTTGCCCGATTGACCGCCTCTGCCGCCTCCGGGGAAATGCTGTAATATTCCGCATGCATGGGGTGATCCTCCACCTGCTCTGTTTTGACCGGGCGAAAGGTTCCCAAGCCCACGTGCAAGGTCACAAAGACAGTTTCCACGCCCATTTGGCGGATCTCCTCCAACAATTGATCGGTAAAGTGCAGCCCTGCCGTGGGCGCCGCCGCAGAGCCTTCCACCTTGGAATACACCGTTTGGTACCGCTCCCGATCCTGCAGTTTTTCCTTAATATACGGGGGCAAAGGCATATTTCCGACCCGATCCAATACCTCTTCAAAAATACCCTGGTAAAAAAATTGAACAATCCGGTTGCCTTGCTCTCCGATTTCCAAAATTTCCGCCGTCAGCGCACCCTCGCCGAACACAAACCGTGCCCCGGGCTTTGCCCGCTTGCCCGGCTTTAGAATCACTTCCCACACATCGTCATGCAGCCGGCGCAGCAGCACAAATTCAATGGCACCCCCCGTGTCCTCCTTCACGCCATACAGCCGGGCAGGAATCACTCGGGTATTATTCAGCACCAGGCAGTCACCCGCCCGCAAATGCCGTTTTATATCATAAAACATTTCATGGCTGATCTCTCCGCTTTCCCGCCCCAATACCATCAGACGGGAATGATCCCGCTGGGCTGCCGGATGCTGGGCAATCAGCTCCGGGGGCAATTCAAAATGAAAATCCGATACCTTCATGGTTATTATGTCATCCTCTCTATTTTTGCAATACCGTTCCCGGATAATAGTGAGACAGGATGTCCTCATAGGAAAAGCCTGCCTCAGCCATTCCCTGAGCGCCCCACTGGCTCATGCCCAGACCGTGACCGTAGCCCTTGCCCTCAAATACAAACACGCCGTTTTCATTTACGCCTGTCTGTGAAGGAGCAGGGGCAGGGACGCTTACGCTCTCCTCCGTCCGAATCCCCATTGCCGCCCAGAACTGACTTTCTGAACGAAATGCCTGAGAAGGGGTCAAAAACGCTTTTGCGCTCCCTCCGATTTTAGCGCCCGGGTACCGTTCCTCCCGCGGCTCCGTTACGGCCGTATTGGGTTGTGCGGGCTGAGCCGGCGTTGCTTGTCCGCCGTTCACCGTATATTTCTGACTGCGGAAGCCAAAGGTCGTTCTTGTTTTTTCCTTGGTCAGCTCGCAGCTGCCTTCCGTGCCGGTAACTTTCAACCGCAGAACGCCCCCTGCTTTGGTATATTCTTCTACCGTCACCTGGGTCACCGTCCCCACAAAAAGCCCTGCCTTTGCCAGGCATTGAGCAACCTGCTCCGGCGTCAGCTCCTGCCGCCAGGTTCCCCCGCGGATGGATTCGCAATGCTCATAAGGATCCTCCACCCCGCACAAATAGGGCAGAGGGCTTGACCACACATTCACCACATTTTCCGTTGCGCCGCCGCTCATGCTGGAGTATACCGTAAGTGCCGGCTCTCCGTCGTAAAGCAGCACATTGCCTGCCGTCTGATCCACCGCTGCGGTGGTTGCCGCCGTTTCTCCGTCTACGCCCAAATACATCTGACTTGCCGTGTCCGGCGTTACATCAAAGCCGTATTCACTGAATTTCCCAAGGCTGCGCATAGCATAATTGCGGGCGCAAACCGCCTGTACCTTCAGTGCCTCCGGCTGAAAGGAGGAGGGCATTTCTCCCGGCACAACGCCGTATAAATAATGCTCCAGCCCTACCACATTAATCACCGTCAGCGCAGAACCGGAACGAATGAACTCCGCCCCGTCCCGAAACTGCCGGCCGGCAATCCGCAAATATCCGCTCCCCCGGTTGGAAACGGCAGTTTTTGCGCCGGCATAAGCAAATTCCGCCCGGCCGTCCACAACCAGTGCGATTGTGGTATCCGGCAGAGAAATGGTTCCAAAGCCCTCCACCGGCTCCCGAGAGGCCACGCAATATTCCCCGTTCCGATAAAGCACAAAACCGACAGAAGAAGCGGCTCTCGCCTCGCTCTCCGTGCCGTATAATCCCGATACGTACACCGTCCCGGACACCGGCATCATCACACCGCTTGCCGCTGCGCTTTCATGCAGGCTCACAAAGGAATCTCCCTGATAATACCCCACTGCCAGACCCCAGTCGCTCTGAACGTCCACGCTGCCCAGTGCCTGACCGCCGTAATACAGCCCCACCCGGATGCAAGAGGGAACAGAAAACGCCCCTGCCCGTGTCACGCTCATACAAAAGAAAAAGCAGCAGCAAAGTGCCGCCAAAAGAATTTTTTTCATATTATGTACCCTTGCCTTTCCTGATTGATCTGCCCCGTCCCCCTTACAGCCTATAGAACGTGGTATTAATTAATTTCGACACAAATTCTTCTTTTCCTTTTTCTTTTCTGTTATAACTGTAGAATAAAAAAATACTTTATTGAAAACCATTGACATAGGAAGGGAAAAATGATAATATTAATAGTAATTATACGGATTGATTGGAGGCTTTCATGCAATGAAACAGTATCATGTGGCAGTTGTAGGAGTAACGGGAATGGTTGGGAGAACCTTTTTGAAGGTTTTACACGAATGTAATCTGCCCATTTCCAAATATACCATGCTTGCGTCTGCCCGCTCGGCAGGAACAAAAATTGAATTTATGGGAAAGGAATATGTGGTGCAGGAGCTGAACGAGCATTCTTTTGACGGGAACGATATTGATATCGCTCTGTTTTCCGCCGGCGGCTCAACCAGTGAAAAATACTCGCCCATCGCCGCAGCCCACGGCACTGTGGTAATCGATAACTCCAGCGCATGGAGAATGGATCCGGAGGTTCCCCTGGTGGTACCGGAAGTAAATCCGGAGGATATTTTGTGGAACAAGGGCATTATTGCCAATCCCAACTGCTCCACCATTCAGGCTGTAGTAGCGTTAAAGCCCCTGCATGATCAATACAAAATTAAACGGATTGTGTATTCTACCTACCAGGCCGTATCCGGCGCAGGCATGGCAGGATATACCGATCTGGAAAACGGCTTGAAGGGCGAGGCGCCTAAAAAATTCCCCTATCCCATTGCCGGGAATTGCCTGCCCCACATTGACGTGTTCACCGAAAACGGATATACAAAAGAAGAAATCAAAATGATCAACGAAACCAGAAAGATTCTGCATGACGATCAGATCCGGATTACCGCTACCACTGTTCGGGTACCGGTCTTTTACGGTCACAGCGAATCCATTAATGTAGAATTTGAAAAGCAGTTTGATTTAGCGGAGCTGCGTGAGGTACTGGAGCATGCGCCGGGCGTTGTGGTGCAGGATGATCTGGAAAATGAGATCTACCCCATGGCCATCACCGCCGCCGGCACCAACGAAACCTACGTAGGGCGGATCCGCCGGGACGAAAGTGTGGAATCCGGCGTGAATCTGTGGGTTGTGGCAGATAACATCAGAAAAGGCGCAGCAGCCAACGCTGTGCAGATTGCCCAAGCGCTGATGCAATATGAAAACCGTGAATAGGCGGAATCGCCTCATGTCAATAAGGAGGACATTATGAAGCAAACTATTTTCACAGGCTCCTGTGTTGCGCTGATCACCCCGTTCCATCCGGACGGCAGTGTGAATTTTGAAAAGCTGGGAGAGCTGATCGAGCTGCACATTGCTCATCATACAGACGCCATCGCCGTTTGCGCAACCACAGGCGAGGCTCCTACCATATCGGATGAAGAGCACTTGAAAACACTGCAATATGCCGTGCAAAAGGCGGCAGGCAGAATCCCGGTCATTGCCGGAACCGGCAGTAATGACACGGCGCATGCCATCCATTTCAGCCAATATGCCCAAAGCATCGGTGCAGACGGTCTTCTGCTGGTGACTCCTTACTACAATAAAACAACCCAGCGGGGGCTGATTGCTCACTATCGGGCAATTGCCGAAAGCGTTACTCTGCCGATTATTTTATATAACGTACCGTCCCGCACAGGGGTCAGCATTACCCCGGAAACGTTAAATACCTTAGCGGATCTCCCCAACATCGCCGCCATTAAGGAAGCCAGCGGCAATGTGGCATTGGCGTCTGAAATGATGCGCCTTTGCGGGGACCGTCTGGATTTTTACTCCGGGAATGACGATATTGTGGTTCCCCTGCTCTCCATCGGCTTTCGTGGCGTGATTTCTGTTGCCGCCAACATTGTGCCGGATGAAATGCACCAGATATGCCAACTGTATTTTGACGGCAAGGGAACCGAAGCCGCCGCAATGCAATTGTCCTATCTGGAACTGATCAACGCCCTCTTTTGTGAGGTCAACCCCATCCCGGTCAAAGAAGCGATGAATCTGCTGGGCTATGAGGTCGGGCAGGTAAAGCTACCTCTATATGAAATCGCACCGGAAAATCGGGAAAAGCTAAAACAGGCGTTACACGCAGCAGGCGTGAAACATCTGGCTTAGACATTGCAAGGAGGAACTGCCAATGATAAATTTGATTCTGAACGGCGCCTGCGGTCATATGGGGCGCACCATCATCAAAGCAGCAGAGGGGCGTGAGGATTGCCGCATCCTGTGCGGCTTTGACTTACAGGACTCTCAGGAATTTTCCTTCCCGGTCTACAAGGATTTTCACCAATACCCCGGGGGAGACGCCGTAGTGATTGATTTTTCACATCCGTCGGCTCTGTCCGGCGTACTGGCATTTGCCCAACAGCACAGTCTCCCGGCGGTGATCGCAACCACCGGGCTTACACTGGAGCAAAAGCAGGAAATTGCCGAAGCAGCCAAGAACATTCCGGTCTTTTTCTCTGCCAATATGTCACTCGGGGTCAATTTACTGATTGATTTGGCAAAAAAAGCACAGGCGGTGTTAGACGGCTTTGATATTGAAATTATTGAGCGGCACCACAACCAGAAGCTGGACGCTCCCAGCGGCACCGCCCTTGCCATTGCGGACGCATTGAATCAGGAAAATGATTACGACTATATTTATGACCGTCATGCCCGGCGGCAAAAGCGCTCCCCCCACGAAATCGGCATCCATGCC
>CAKSSZ010000062.1 GCA_934489915.1 uncultured Clostridia bacterium
GAATGTGGGAACCTATCCCATTGCCCTGACCTTAACCCCCCAGGCGGATCAGAATTATACCGTAGCGCCCTTTACCGCAGTGTTAAAGATTGCGGAGGCAGCGCAGGAGGTATTCTCCATTGAGGATGTGCCCGAGCAGGTGTATTACGGTGACAGCTTTACCGTGAGCGCCAACGGTGCAGACGGTACTGTGCAGTATGCAGTCACCACCGGCAGCAGCGTAGCTTCGGTGGATCCCACCACCGGTGAGGTGAAGGTGAACGGCGCAGGCAGAGTGACTCTGACCGCTACCAGCGTGAAGGAGGGTTATACCACCCGTACCGCAACCAGAAGCTTTGAGGCACGCAAACGAGTGCTGACCCTGACCGCTCAGGCAGAAGATAAGATTTATGACGGCGAGGCAGGCGTGGCCGTCCGCCTTACACCGGGCAATTTGGTGAACGGAGATACGATCACCGCAGTCGCTCGGGGAACCATGAGCAACGCTGATGTGGGAACGGATAAAATCGTGACCGTGTCCAACATTACCCTGTCCGGCGACAACAAGGATTGCTATACGGCAGATACAGCCGGTCTGCAAACCACGGTGACCGTTTCTCCCAAGGAGATCACCGGCTTTACCGTGCAGGCAGAGGGCAAAAAATATGATACCACCGCAGCGGCGCAGGCAACCGTGACCGGCATGACAGGCGTGCTGGACGCAGATCTGGGTCAGGTGGGAATTGTAGGACGTGCAGCCTTTGATTCCGCCGACAGCGGAGTAGATAAGACGGTGACCTTTACCGCCACCGGGCTGACCGGCGCAAAGAGCGGCAACTATCGCTTAACCGCTCAGACGGCGGAAGCAAAAGCGGACATTGCTCCCCTGCAGGTACAGTTTACCTTAGGGCAGACCACCTTCGTCTATGACGGGACGGAAAAACAGCTGAGCGTTTCCGCAACCGACGAGCTGGGCAGAGTGTTCCGTGATTATGAAGTCAGATATAGCGATACCCTGCGCGAGGTAGGGACTTATACCGCCGCCGTGATTCTGAATGATACGAAGAACTATGTGTCCATGCAGGGCGCAGTTACCGTGACCATCAGCCGGGCAAACCAGAACCAGCTGGTGATTGCAGGACTGCCCGGAACAGTGGAATACGGCGACAGCTTCCGGCTGGAAGCCTTCGGCGGAGCTGAGGACGGCGACCTGACCTGGACGGCAACCGGCAATGCCACCGTGGCTCAGGACGGAACCGTCACCGTGACCGGAACCGGCCGGGTTGAAATTGAAGCAGTGAAGAAGAACGACAATTACAAGGATATTTCCGCTAAGGTGATCTTTACCGCAGGACCCAAGTATGTGACCTTCACTCTGGGCAATCTGGAACAGACCTACGGTCAGGTAACGGCTGTTACGGTGGATACCGAGCTGGCCGCAGGCGATTATCAGGTTACCTATAACGGCGGAACCGATCTTCCTGTCAACGCAGGAAAATATAAAGTGGCGGTAAAGACCGTCAACCCCAACTATCAGGGCAGCACGTCTGACATCCTGACCGTTGCCAAAGCGCAGCCTACCGGTCAGATCGTGTTAAGCAGTGATCAGTATGTATACGGCGGAGAAGCGGTCAGCGCTTCTGTTACCGGAGCGCCCCAGGGAGCGGATGTAACGGTGACCTACGCAGGAACCGGCATTTATATCCCCCGGGCTGCGGCGCCTGTGAACGCAGGCAGCTATACTGCCATTGCCCAGATCGGCGGAGCCAATTATGAAACCGTTACCGTAACGCGGGACTTCACCATCGAAAAAGCGCCCCTTACGGTAAAAGCAAAGAATGAAACCCGTGCTTACGGCATGGCAAATCCGGTCTTTACACTGGAATATACCGGGTTTAAAAACGGCGATACCAAGGACGTACTGCTGTATGAACCCACAGCTACGGTAGAAGCCAACGCCACCTCTCCGGTTGGGGAATACCCCATCACCGTGTCCGGCGGCTACGGCGAAAATTACCGGCTGCAATATGACCAGACCGGCGTGCTGACCGTTACCGGTGCAGCGGGCGGAACCTTGACCGTCACCGGCTCCGGCGGGAGCGTATCGGTGGGAGATGTGTTCCTGCTCCAGGCATTTTATAACAATACCAAGGTGGACGCAACCTGGGAAAGCAGCGATCCGACCGTAGCGGAAATTGATGCAAACGGCCAGGTAACCGCAAAGGGTGCAGGGACGGTGACCATCACCGCCACCGCCGGGGAAAATTACGGCTATGCTAAGGCGACCGTAACCCTTACCGTAAAGCAAACCGGCATTACCCTGGTACCGAAGGATCTGGTGAAGGTCTATAACGGGCAGCGGCAGGAAATTTCCTTTGAAGCAACAGCAGGGGGCTTTACCCCTGTCCTGTCCGGCGAGGGTCAGAATGTGGAAGTGAGCTACACGCTGATTTCAGACCCCACCGTTACCGAGCCGATTGGAGCCGGTATTTACAGCGTAAGCTACCAAATTATCAATGACAGCACCGCCACCGGCGGCGGTACCACCACCCTTTACATCAATAAGGCAAAGGTGGAGCTGCAGCCCAAGGACGCTGAGAAGGAGTACGGCGAGCCTGCCTCCTTCCGGCTGGGAACCGACAGCGCATTAGTGAGCGAGGAGGAGCTGAATGCTCTGGCACAGAGTGCGGAATTTGTAAGCGAAGGCGCAGCGTTGAACGCTCCTGCCGGCAGCTATGATCTGACCGCCGGCCTGACGGTCGCCTCCAATGCAAATTGCGACTTTACCGTGAACGGCAAAGCCACCCTGCTTGTGAAGCCTGCGCCCCTGACGGTTGGGGTAAAGGCAGTGACCCGGGAATACGGCGCAGAAAACCCGGTACCCGAGCTTACGGTGACCGGTCTCAAAAATGAGGAAACGGCAGAAGTGCTGGGTGCCCCGGTATTTACCTACCTGGATACCATCCGGAAGGATACTCCTGTAGGCACCTACCAAAACGCTGTTTCTGTAAGCGGTCTGACCTCCGGAAATTATGATATTACCTATCAGTCCGGTGACGTAACCGTGACCAAAATCAGCGTACAGCCTACCGCCGGGACAGCAAGAAGCGGTTCTCTGACCGTTCGGCTGGATCGCCCGGTTGCGGGTCTGACTCAGGATAATTTCACCGTGAAAAAGGGCGAGGAAACGGTGTCGTTAAAGAGCGTGACTGCTTCGGCAGACAATCAAACCTACACCTTGAACGGCTCCTTTGAAATCGGCAAGACTTACGCCGTTACGGTGCTGCTGCCGGATGATATTTATACCTTAACCCGTTCGGAGCTGCAATTTACCCCCAGCCGGGGCAATACCACTTCCGGCAGCGGCGGCGGTGGCGGAGGAGGAGTGACCTCCTATACCGTGACCTTTGATACAAACGGCGGGAGCCGGGTAGAAAGCGTGAGTGTGAACAAAAATAAGACTGTGGCAGAGCCTGCCGCACCTACCAAAGAGGGCTTTACCTTCGGCGGCTGGTATGAAGACAGGGAGCTGACCCGCAGCTATGACTTCTCCGAAAAGGTGACCGGGGACATCACCCTGTATGCCAAGTGGACAGAACAGAGTAAGGGCGAAAACCGGATGATTTTAACCATCGGCAAGCGGGAAGCAATGGTGTTCGGCGTAGAAAAGGTCAATGACGTTGCCCCGAAGGTTGTTCTTGACCGCACCATGCTGCCGGCACGGTTTGTGGCAGAAAATCTGGGCGCTCAGGTGGACTGGAACGAAGAAAAGCAGCAGGTGACCATTACCGGAAAGGATTTGAACACCGGGGAAAAGGTTGTCATTCTCCTGACCATTGATTCTGACCGTGTCACCGTGAACGGACGGGAGCTGATCCTGGATTCTCCCGCCTTTGTGGAACATGACAGAACTTACACTCCCCTCCGGTTTATTGCGGAGCATTTGGGAGCAACCGTGGATTGGGTAGAGGAAGAACAAAAGGTCATCATCACCCGTCCCGAAAAAGCAGAAAAGGAATGAGCCGAATGCACAGAGCATAGAAAGCCGTTTGTGTAGGACGAACCAAGAAAGCGAGCGATCAGCGGGGGCAAAACGAAACCGTTTTGCCCCCGCATTTTTTTATTTCTCCCTGCATTTTAACGGAATCCTAACGCAATCTGCTCTTGAAAGTCTTCGGGATTTATGATATAATAAAAAGGGTAGAATTTTCAAAATAGGGAGGAGAGAGACCTGTGAGATTATTATTGAAGGAAAAAATGAAAGAGGCTCTATCTTCCGTATTGCCCATTACCCTGATCGTACTGCTGCTGAGCTTTACCGTTGCGCCCCTTTCCAGCGGGACGCTGGTGCTGTTTTTGTTGGGGGCGGCGCTTTTGATTGTGGGCATGGGCTTTTTCTCTCTGGGAGCGGATTTGTCCATGATGCCCATGGGAAATGAAACCGGACGGAAGCTGTCCGGCTGGAAACGGCCGGGCTGGATGCTTTTCGCCTGTTTTTTGATTGGAACGGCCATCACAGTAGCAGAGCCGGATTTGCAGGTGCTTGCCCGGCAGGTGCCGGCAGTGCCGGATCTGGTCATCGTCCTCACGGTAGCGGTGGGGGTGGGCTTGTTTTTGGCGATTGCCATGCTGCGGGAAATGCTGGGGCTGTCCTTGCGGACGCTCCTTCTCATTTGCTACCCGGCGTTGTTTTTGCTCTCTACTCTGGTGCCGAACGAATTTTTGGCGGTTGCCTTTGATTCCGGCGGTGTGACCACAGGGCCGATTACCGTTCCCTTTGTGATGGCACTGGGGATCGGGATCGCTTCTATGAAGCGGGACGGCTCGGAGGAAAGTAATTTTGGGCTGGTTGCGCTGAGCAGTATCGGACCGATTCTGGCGGTCATGCTGATGGGGCTTGTGATGCAGTCCACCCGGGTGGTATATGAACCCTTTCAGATCCCCCAGGTGCTGGATTCCCAGGAGGCAGGGCGGCAGTTTGCAGCAGGGCTTCCGGTGTACTTGCGGGAGGTGGCAGCGGGACTGTTCCCGATTATGGCGTTGTTTGCCCTGCTCCAGCTTGGCTCCCGGGGGCGGATGGGACGGCGCAGCTGGATTAAAATATTGATCGGAACCGCCTATACCTATGTGGGACTGGTGCTTTTCCTCACCGGAGTGAACGTGGGCTTTATGCCGGTGGGGAATGCATTGGGGGCGCAGATCGGCGGCATGGAGCAAAGCTGGATCTTACTCCCCTTGGGGGTGCTGATTGGCTGCTTTATCGTGGTGGCGGAGCCGGCGGTGCATGTGCTGAATAAGCAGGTGGAGGAATTGACCAACGGCGCCGTGCCGGGGCGGGCAATGCTGATTGCCCTGTCGGCGGGGGTGGGGATCTCGGTGGGGCTTTCCATGATCCGGGTGCTGACGGGGATTTCTATTTACTGGTTCCTGGCACCAGGGTATGCGCTGGCGCTTGGGATGAGTTTTTTTGTACCGCCGGTCTTTACGGCGATTGCCTTTGACTCCGGCGGTGTGGCAAGCGGACCTATGACGGCAACCTTTCTGCTGCCCTTTACCATGGGGGCGTGCGAGGCACTGGGGGGCAATGTGCTGACGGACGCCTTCGGCGTGATTGCCATGGTTGCCATGACGCCCCTTGTTGCCATCCAGCTGCTGGGGCTGGTCTATAACCGCAAGCTGAAAACCGCAACGGATATTACCCCTGCGGAGCTTGGGTATATTACGGATGAAATTATTGATTACGAGGAGGCTGGCTGGTATGGCGGAGCAGGCATTAGAGCGGATTAAGCTGATTTTTGCCATTGTAAAGCGTCACGAGGGCGCAAAGCTTGTGAGCTACTTCCGCGCCCGGAACTTGCATTACGATTTTATCTGTCTGGGGCAGGGCACTGCCACCTCGGAGGTGCTGGATTATTTGGGGCTGGAGGATACGGAAAAGGATGTGGTCATTACCATGGCGCCCCTTTCTAAGATTCCCGCTCTGCTGACCGGGGCGGCGGAGGCCTTTCGGTTTGCCGCTCCCGGCCGGGGGATTATTTTCACAGTACCGCTGTGTTCGGTGAGTGCGCGGATCCCGCAAATTTTATGCAAAGAGGAATATAAGGTGGAAAGCGAGGAGATTTCATTGGATCACACCAAGCAATATCAGCTGATTCTGACCGTTTGCAACCGGGGCAATTCGGACACGGTGATGGAGGCTGCCAAAGCGGCAGGCGCACGGGGCGGCACGCTGCTCCATGCCCGCCGGGCAGGCTTTGAGGATGTGGAAAATTTCTTTGGCTTCACCATTCAGCCGGAAAAGGACGTGGTGGTCATTTTGGCAGAGCGGTTCCAGGCGAGGGGCATTATGGAGTCTATCACCAAGGCGGCGGGGATCCATACAGAGTGCCGTGCGCTGGTATTTGCTCTGCCGGTGGATGAAATGATGGGGATGTAAAAAGTTCTTTTGAGCTTGATGGTATATTATTTGTTGAAAAATGTATAAATAAATATTTTTTTAAAGAATAATTTAATAAATTATTGACAAAATCACAAAGATAGGATATACTATAATTAATGGTAAAATCTTTTGCCAAATACATAAGGGAAGGGTGGTAGCAATGGACCTGCAAAAAGTTGATATGTACATCACGACAAATCAAAAGTATTTTCCGGCAGAAAAAATTACGCAGCTGAGAGACACGCTGAAAGAAATGGAGGAGGAAAAGTTTTCTTCGGTTTCAGCCGTGGAGTTGAAGGATCCCACTACGCTTTTGTTGATTTCGATTTTCTTAGGTAGTTTGGGAATTGACCGCTTTATGATTGGCGAGACCGGTATGGGAGTATTAAAGCTGCTCACTGCCGGCTGCTGCGGTATTTTGACCATCATCGATTGGTTTACCATTCAGAAAAAAACAAAGGAATTGAATTTTAATAAGCTGATGGCGTCGATTTAACGGCATTTATGAAAAATTCAAGGAGCTGTTGCTTTTTTGCGGCAGCTCCTTGAATTTTTTATGCTTCAATTACCTTGGCGGCAATCACGGTCATATCGTCCCACGCCCGGTTCCCCTTTTGCTGCTTTGCGCTGGCAACCAGAGAGGACGCCAGCTGGCGGGGGGAGTTCTGCCGGGAGAGACGTGCGATTTCCTGCATGAGGATGGTTTCCTCCGGAAAGGCGTCTGCCACGCCGTCGCTGAGCATAATGATCAGATCGCCGGGCTGCAGGCTCTCCGTTTTTAATTCCATATCCGCCTCTTCTAAAATCCCTGCCGGCAGGGATTGGGATTCCAACCGTTTTACTAAATTTTGCCGTTTGATATAAGTGGCGCAGGCGCCGCTTTTGATAAAATCCGCTTGGGGGGAGGACAGGTCAAGCAGCGCCAGATCAATGGTGGCAAAGCCCTCCTCATCGGGCATTTGCCCCAGCACCGAGTTTGCCAGCCGCACGGCGGAGGCAGGGGTGAAGCCGGCATACAGGAGCCGGCAGAGCAGGCGCACCGTTTCGGAGCTTTGCAAATGGGCGGTCTGACCGCTCCCCTTGCCGTCGCTTAACAAAAACAGCTGGTTCCCGTCCGGGAGGGTGAGGGCGGCGGCAGTATCCCCGCACTGCTCCTGCCCCTCCTTGGGGGTGGAGGTGACGGCATGCATCACCCGGTACGGGGTTGCCTCGGCAAAGCCCAGCTTGCACCGCCCCAGGCGGCAGTCACCCTCTGTTTTTTCCATAGGACGTTCTAAAATCTGGCTGATCTGATTGGTGATTTCCTTGCAGCCGCCGCTCATCTGGCAGCTTTCCACCTCCAGGTGTACCTCATATCTGCCGCCGGCATTTTTGGTGACCTCTACCTCCTTGGGGGAAAAGCCCTTCCGATCCAGAGCGCAGGATACGGCAAAGGAAAGCTCCTCATGAAAGCTGATGTTTTGGTTTAACTGCTCTGCCAGCCGATCCATCACGGCGGAAATGTCCTCTAACTGCCGGATGGTAAAGGCGGTGGCACGGTCCAGCCGTCCCTGCCAGAAGCCTCAACTTTCCCCATTCTGCAGGTGCGGAAACAGGCCGTGATCCGGTAGCTCA
>CAKSSZ010000063.1 GCA_934489915.1 uncultured Clostridia bacterium
GTACTTTGGGGATACCGGCCGTGTGCCTTACGGGACACGTTCGGAGGCAACCATTGTGAAATATACCCGTCAGGATATTAATTTTTTAAAACGCTTTCATGTAAAGATGGTTTTGGCTGCCTGCGGAACGGCAAGCTCTGTAGGACTGCCCAAGCTGCGGGAAGAATATCCGACCTTGCCTTTGATCGGCGTGGTAGAGGCTGCCTCCCGGGCGGCGGTTGACCGGACAAAAAACGGGAAAATTGCAGTGCTGGCTACCAACAGTACAGTGCGCAGTAATTCCTACGGGATAGAAATGACTAAACTTGCGCCCCAGGTAACTGTGATGGGGCAGGCGTGCCCCATGTTTGTGCCGCTGGTGGAAAACGGATACGCCGATAGCCGGGTGGCTCGGCTGATTGCACAGGAATATTTGGCTCCGGTGCAGGAATTCGGGGCAGATACGGTGATTTTAGGCTGTACCCATTACCCGTTGCTTAAACGTGTGATCGGTGAGATTCTGGGAGATGGGGTCACGCTGATTGACGTAGGCGCACAGGCTGCATTGCGGGTGGCGCAACTCCTGCGGCAGCAGGATATGCTGGGAGAAAATACAGGAGAAATTTCTTATTATGTCAGTGACAGTGTAGAGAACTTTGCCTCATTGGGCAGCTCTTTTCTCCATTGCAAGATACAAGAACATGTGGAAAAGATTGATATTGAAAGGTTTTGATGAACCGTGGAAAAGAAAATGCTTTTAAAAATTCTGGGGAACCGTATGCAGGATGGAGAGGCAGAAAAGGTTGAATTTATTACCGAGGCAATCTATCGGCAGGAGCCGGAAGGGTACTCGGTGGAATATTATGAGTCAGAGGTAACCGGGATGGCAGGGACGAAAACTTTGATCACCCTGCGGCCTGACGAAATTTCAATTTCCCGGATGGGGGCAAACAATGCTATCATGCGCTTTGTCCCCGGGAAAAAATATGTAACCATGTATGAAACAGAGGTAGGAACGCTGGCGATGGGGGTCAGCTCCGATAAGGTATCGGTTCAGATGGATGAAGGCGGCGGTTCGGCGGAATTTGATTATCATCTGGAGATTAACAGCGTTCCGACGTCGGATAATTATTTTTCTATGAAAATTTGGGAGGTTTAGAGATGCATCCGGTGATACAGGCAAAGGAAGAAATCAAAAAAATGATAGAAGAGGCGCTCCGGGCAGAAGATCTGGACGGGTTCGGCGCAGAGGTCGAACTGGAAAAACCGAAGGATGCGGGTCATGGGGATTTTGCAAGCACGATCGCTATGAGACTGGCAAAGCCGGCTCGTCAGGCGCCCCGGCAGATTGCTCAGCGGCTGACGGATGCGTTCAAGCTGGAAGGCAGCTGTGTGGAAAAGGTGGAAATTGCAGGCCCCGGATTTATCAATTTTACTTTGAAGCCCTCTTGCTTTTATGAAGTGCTTCGTACCATTTCGGAGGAAGGCTCTGACTACGGACGGGTGAATGTTGGAAACGGGAAGAAAGTAATGGTGGAATTTGTGTCTGCCAATCCTACAGGACCCATGCATGTGGGAAATGCAAGAGGCGGTGCCATCGGGGATGTGTTAGCCGGTGTGCTGGACTTTGCCGGATACGATGTGACCCGGGAGTTTTATATCAATGACGCAGGCAATCAAATTGAAAAGTTCGGCATGTCTCTGGAGGCACGGTACCTGCAGCTGCTGCAGGGAGAGGACAGCGTTCCTTTTCCGGAGGACGGTTATCATGGAGAGGATATTACCCAATTGATGCGGGAATATATTGAGCAATATGGCGATCGGGAGCTTTCCAAGCCTTCCGAGGAGCGCAAACGTGCATTGGTTGCTTACGGCTTGGAAAAAAATATTGCCGGGATTCAGAAAACCATGGAGCAATTCGGCGTGCATTACGACGTGTGGTTCCGGGAGAGCGAATTGTATCGGACGGGGGAAGTAGCGGAAACCATCCGCCAGCTGTGCGATACCGGCAAGGCGTATGAAAAAGATGGGGCGACCTGGTTCGGCGCTACTGCTTTCGGAGCGGATAAGGACGAGGTTCTGGTACGCTCCAACGGGATTCCAACCTATTTTGCGGCGGATATTGCATATCATAAAAATAAATTTGTTACCCGGGGCTTTGATACGGTCATTGACGTCTGGGGGGCGGATCACCACGGACATACTGCTCGGATGAAGGGCGCTATGAAAATTTTGGGAATCGATCCGGACCGTTTGCAATTTGTATTAATGCAGCTGGTTCGCCTGATGCGGGACGGCGAGGTATATAAGGTATCCAAACGGACGGGAAAGGCTGTGACCTTGAACGAATTGCTGGAGGATATCGGCAGTGATGCGGCACGGTTTTTCTTCAATTTG
The DNA here is from genome assembly GCA_934489915.1 of uncultured Clostridia bacterium. Classification (GTDB taxonomy): domain Bacteria; phylum Bacillota; class Clostridia; order HGM11514; family HGM11514; genus SIG438. Next base: position 2,377 of record CAKSSZ010000063.1, read on the forward strand.
CGCCAGCCCACCAGCCATTTTGACTTTGATTTGGACTTGGCAGTGGCGCAAACCAGCGAAAATCCGGTTTATTATGTGCAGTATGCCTATGCCCGGTGCTGCAGCATTTTGCGTATGCTGGAGGCGGAAGGCATCCAGGTGCCGGAATATGCTCAGGTGGACGCTTCTCAAATGACTACTGAGCATGAGCGGATCCTGCTGGAACGCCTGTCTGCTTTCCCGCAGGAAATTACAGAAGCGGCAGAGCAGTATGAACCGTCGAAAATTACCCGTTATACCATTGATCTGGCTTCGGCCTTCCATTCATTTTATAATGCAGAACGGGTGAAAGGGGAAAATGAAGAGCTGATGAAGGCAAGATTACTGTTGGTCAGCTGTGTAAAAACAACTCTGGAAAATGCACTGGGGGTTTTGGGGGTTACGGCGCCGGAACGGATGTAATGGAGAAAGGATGATTGTAACCATGAAAAAACGGAATTGGATGATTGCTTTCTTGCTGTGCTTCTGCCTTGCATTGAGCGGGAACGTTTTTGCAGCGGCGGATGACTGGCCTCAAACAGAAGCGGAGCTGGAGCAGCAAATTGAGGAAAATGCCGCCAATATGGGGATTAGCGTAGAGGAATATAAGGAATTATTGCAAAACACCATGTTCCGCTACTATTCCTCTTATATGAAGAGTATCATTCAGGATTATAAATTTGAAGATGTGACTTTGGCAGATTTATATGAACAGGCGCTGCGTGCGTTGATCGGCTATGATCGGGACAAGCTGGAACTTGCTTTTTCCTCTGCCTTTCAGGCGTTGGATCCCAACAGTCAATACTTTCCGGCTGAATCCTTTTCCAGCTTTACGCAAAGATTGGATGAAAATTTGACCGGCGTGGGTATTACGGTGAGCAGTATAGACGGAGCCATTCGGGTTGTCGGGTTCCCGATTGAAAATTCACCTGCCAAGGTTGCCGGGATTTGCGTGGGAGATGAGCTGATTGCCGTGGAAGGCAACAGCGTAGAAGGAAAAACCGCAACTGAAATTTCTCCGCTGATTCGCGGGGAAGAGGGGACGCAGGTGGAATTGACCCTGACCCGGGACGGTGAGCCTTATACCGTGACTCTGACCCGGACGAAAATCAAACAAAATAATGTGACCTATTCCTTTTTAGAGGGGAATGTTTTGTATTTGCGCTTGTCTTCTTTTAACGACGGCTGCGCCGTAGAAGTGAAAAAAGCATTGGAAGAAGCGGATCAAAAAGGGATTAAAAAGGTAATCTTTGATTTGCGCAACAATACCGGCGGATACGGCTCGGAGGCTTTTGAAATTGCTGCCATGTTTCTGCCGAAGGGAACGTTAATCACCACCTTGGAATATAAGGATGAAACCAAAAACGAGGCACATTATTCCACTGCTTCCTTTGCCCGGCAAAAATATGATACTGCGCTGTTGGTGAATGAATACAGTGCGTCTGCGTCCGAGCTGCTTGCGGCGGCATTTCAGGATAATAAAATGGGCGTTTTAATCGGGACCAATACCTACGGGAAAGGAACCGGTCAAAAAATTTATTCTCTTAATGCATTCAACAGCGGCTATAAGCTGACTGTTTGCCAATACCGCACTCCCGACGGCAGCTTGCTGCCTGCTACCGGGTTGGAGCCGAATATTTTGGTGGAAAATCAGGAGATCTCTATCAATAAAAGTAAGGATTATCCCCAGATTACCATGGAGCGTAAGCTGTATGAAGGAGATCGGGGAGAAGATGTGCGGGCTTGCCAGATTCGGCTTGCAATGCTGGGTTATCACCCGGGCAATCAAACCGGAGTCTTTGACAGTAAAACCGCAGAGGCAGTGTGCAGCTTCCAGGCAGATCAGGGGCTCTACCCTTGCGGTGATTTGGATAAAGCCACCCAGAGTAATTTGTATGTACGGTCAGCCACGCTGCAGGTCACTCAGGATGACCAGCTGGCGGCCGCCGTTTCCTATTTTTCAGAGTGAAGCTGCTCTGTGCTGCTTCCGAAAATAAATTCGTCCAGATCGCCTTGCTCTACCGGAGCCGGGCGATTTGTTGTTTGCGTATTTTTCTTTTCTTCCACATTTCTCATCCTTTCTTTGTTTTGGCTTACGAAAAATCGCATACATCCATTATATGAAAAAGCGGGGAAAAAATAACCGGTATCCTTTTCCTTTTTTTGCATAGGTTGTGGAGAGAAAGCGGTTTAGGGGGGATTTTACACTGCTGCGAAAACATTTGTTGTGCGTCATAGCTGCTTTGTGCCTGCTCTGCTGCGGTTGCCGGGCAGGGAGCCTTGCTGCAATGAATCAACAGCAGCTGACCCTGCTATATTTTCCCGATCGGGAAAGCGGTCAACTGACGGAAGAAAAACGATTCGGTGAAAAAGAGGAACTGAGCACAACGGAACAGACCATTTCTTTTTTGCTTTGCCAGCTGCAAAAAGGACCGGAAAGTGAGCAATTGCTGCCTGTTTTTCCTGCCGATGCTACGGCTTCCTTAGCGGGGTTTTCCGGTCGGATTGCTACCGTTTCCTTTGACAGCAGCTTATCGTCAGGAACCGGCAGCGGGACAGGAGATTTTCTGCTCCTTTATTCCATCACAAAAACACTGACTCATCTGCCCCAGGTGGAGCGGGTGATTTTTACGGTGGACGGCACACCGGCGGAGTGGCTCCAAGGATTTTTTAATGTAACAAATCGCTTAAGTGTTGACGAATTGAAAAAATAAGGGTATAATAAAAACAAGAGAGAATGGATACGAAAGGGAGGAAAACCCATGCAAAAGATATTGAAGCTCCTCTTTAGTAAAAAACTGTTGAGTCTTTTTCTTTTGCTGCTGCAAATTTATTTATTAGCAGCGGGATTTCTTTGGTTTGAAGAGGACATTGCGTATTTATACTGGGTGCAGCTGGCGTTTTGTACAGCGATGGTGATTTACGAAGTAAATTCACGGAAAAATCCGGCATTTCAAATGAGCTGGCTGATTTTGGTGGCACTTGCTCCGGCATTTGCGCTGCTGTTATATGTATTGGTAAGAACAGATTTTACTTCCCGACGGATTGGTCGGCGGGTGGATCGCATTTTAAAATCTACCAACCGGCATTTGCCGCAGGATCCCCTCACGATGGAGCAGCTTTGCCGGGAACACCCCCGAACCGCAAGCTTATGCCGGTATTTAGAGGAAGGGTGCGGGTTCCCGGTTTATCAGAATACCGATGTAAAATATTACCCCCTCGGTGATTTTATGTTTGAGGATCTGAAGCGTGATCTCATGGATGCTGAGCGTTTTATTTTTCTTGAATTTTTTATGATCTATCATGGCATCATGTGGTCGGCGATTCATGAAATTTTAAAGAAAAAGTCACAGGAGGGGGTGGAGGTTCGGCTGCTCTATGATGGCATGGGCTGCCGCCTTTCCATGCTGCCCGGCGATTATTATAAACAGCTGGAGGAAGAGGGCATTTCCTGCCGGGTGTTTTCCCCGGTTTTGCCTTTGCTGTCAACGGCGCAGAATAATCGGGATCACCGAAAAATTGTTGTGGTAGACGGGAGGGTTGCCTATACCGGCGGCGTGAATTTGGGCGATGAATATATTAACCGAGAGGAGCGGTTCGGACATTGGAAGGATACAGCAGTGCGCTTGTGCGGCGATGGCGTAGACAGCTTTTCAATGTTGTTTTTGCAAATGTGGAACGCCGCCAGCCAGAAAGAAGTATTTCATGAAACGGAGTATTTGTCTTATTTGTCCGGCGCCACCTGCCGGGAGGTGCAGCCTGCGGAAGGGTATGTGGTACCCTACGGGGATTGTCCGCTGGATCAGGAGGCAACCGGCGAGCGGGTATATTTGGATTTGCTGAATACCGCCCAACGTTTTGTGCATATTACAACGCCTTATTTGGTGCCGTCCAGCGAAATGCGGGAAACCATGCTATTTACCGCAAAGCGAGGGGTTGAAGTGGTTTTGCTGCTGCCTCACATTCCGGACAAGCGTTATATGCGCTGTTTGGCGCGTACCTATTATCCGGAGTTGATTCGGGGCGGTGTGAAAATTTATGAATATCTGCCGGGATTTGTTCATGCGAAAATGTCAATCGCAGATGGAGAACGAGCCGTGGTAGGAACCATTAACCACGATTTCAGAAGCTTGTTTCTCCATTATGAATGTGCAGCACTGCTGATCGGTACGCCGTGTATTCAGCTAATTGAACAGGATTTTCAACAGACGTTAAAGCTCTCTCACCGGGTCACTTTGGCAGATTATATGAAAATCAATGTAATTTCACGCATTTTTGGTTATGTGTTACGATTGTTTGCACCTTTGCTTTAAAAAAATTAGGATTTTTTTATTTTTTTTTGAAAAAAGGTTGCATTTTTTGAATTTTTATATTACAATTATTAATAAAGTAAACAAGTGATTTACTTCACTAAAAAAGGAGCGATACATAGTATGAGCAAAGACGATGCAATTTTAAATCAGTTTAAGAACGAATCTGGCGAAACTGTTGAAATCGATGCCAGCAAAAAAGTTCGGGTTGGTATTATCGGTACCGGCTGGATTGCAGACGCACACATCGGCAGCTACCTGAAAATGCCTGATGTTGAATTGGTAGCCGGAGCAGACTTGGTTCCCGGCAAAGCGGAAGCTTTCTTCAAAAAGCACGGCGTAGAAGGTGTAAAGTGCTATCCTGACCACAAATCCATGCTGGACAATGAACAGCTGGACGCTGTCAGCGTTTGCACATACAACAGAACCCATGCAGAGTGTACCATTTATGCTCTTAAGAAGGGTGTTCATGTTCTGCTGGAAAAGCCCATGTGCGTTACCTTGCAGGAAGGTTTGGACATCATGAAAGCGGAAAAAGAAAGCGGCAAGGTGCTGTCTATCGGCTTCCAGCCCCGTTTTGACGCTAACATGAAGATGATCAAAAAGATTGTGGAATCCGGCGAACTGGGTAAAATCTATTACATCCAGACCGGTGGCGGACGCCGTCACGGGATTCCTACTCCCTTCGGAACCAGCTTTATTGAAGATAAAACTGCCGGTATCGGCGCAATGGCTGACATCGGCTGCTATGCAATGGATATGGTGCTCAATGCTATCGGTTATCCGAAGCCTCTGACTGTAACCGGTTATACTTCTGATTTCTTTGGTACCAGAGCTTCTTATTATCCCACTCATCCGGAATATGCGAAAGTGTTTGGTGTAGATGATTTTGCTGCCGGCTTTGTTCGTCTGGAAGGGGATATTATTCTGGACTTCCGGATTTCTTGGGCAATGCATATGGATACTACGGGTGATACCATCATCCTGGGCACCAAGGGCGGTTTGAAGATTCCTTCCACCGAATGCTGGAACGGTTCTACCGGCGGCCCAATGACCATTTTCCACGATGTTGCCGGCGAGCAGGTTGAAACTGTTGTTCCGGAAATTAAAGAAAACGGTCCTTCTAACTTTGATAAGAAGATCCGTTCCTTCTTGGACGCTGTCAAAAACGGAACTCCTTCTCCTGTGCCTTCTTCTCAGATCATTTACAATCAGGCGATTATCGACGGTATTGTTCGGTCTGCTAAGCTGGGTCATGAAATTCAGCTGGAGATTCCTGAGGTATAATCCATTCCGATTTCAAAA
>CAKSSZ010000064.1 GCA_934489915.1 uncultured Clostridia bacterium
GGTTTATGATATGTCCGTCTCGGAAAAACAGACGGTTGAAATTGTGAAGATGCTGTATCGGGGCGCCAATATACTGATTTTGGATGAACCTACCGCCGTGCTGACCCCGCAGGAAACGGAGCGGCTGTTTGCGGTTTTGAAAAATATGCGCCGGGACGGCAAGGCAATCATTATCATTACTCATAAGCTCCACGAGGTGCTGGAGCTGTCCGATCGGGTGGCGGTGCTGAGACGGGGAGAATACATTGGCTCGGTGGAGACTGCCCGGGCGACGGAAAGCTCCTTAACCGATATGATGGTGGGCAAAAAGGTGACGTTGAATATTGAGCGGCCGGCTCCTAAAAACCGGCAGGAGCGGCTGCGTGTTTCTGAGATCAGCTGCGTCAACGAGGAAGGTGTTAAATCCTTGGATCATGTCAGCTTTTCCGCTTATTCCGGAGAAATTTTGGGAATTGCCGGGATTGCCGGGAGCGGTCAAAAGGAACTGTTAGAAGCCATCGCAGGCTTGCAGCCGGTAGAAGAGGGCGGCAGCATTTCCTTCTTTGATCCCAAAACAGGGGAACAGGAGGAAATCATCGGTACCTCCCCGAAGCGAATTAAAGAAATGGGGATTGCATTATCCTTTGTGCCGGAGGATCGGCTGGGCATGGGGCTGGTCGGCAGCATGGGAATGACGGGGAATATGATGCTCCGGAATTATCAGGAGGGCAGTACTCCTTTTACCGAAACGAAAGCTCCCAAGCAGCTGGCAGAAGATATTATGGAGGAGCTGGAGGTGGTAACCCCCGGTATTTCTACCCCGGTCAGACGTCTTTCCGGCGGGAATGTACAAAAGGTTTTGGTAGGACGGGAAATTGCCAATCAGCCGACCGTTTTGATGACCGCCTATGCGGTGCGTGGATTGGATATTAATACTTCCTACACGATTTACCGGCTGCTGAATGAACAAAAAGAGAATGGTGCGGCGGTAATTTATGCCGGTGAGGACTTGGACGTGCTGTTGGAACTGTGCGATCGGATTTTGGTCATGTGCAACGGTCAGGTCAGCGGCGTGCTGGATGCCCGTGAGGCAACGAAGGAACAGGTTGGTCTGCTGATGACCAAGTACAGAAAGGAGGACTGAACCAATGGAGACGAAACATCAAAGAGAACCTTGGGTGCGGATTGCAAAGCGGGACGCATTGCCTTTTTGGAAGGCATGGGGGATTCGTCTGTTGGCGATTCTTCTTGCACTGGCAGTGTGCGCAGCGCTGATTTACGGAGTGACGAAATTCAACCCGATCAAGGTATATCAGGCAATGTTTGACGGCGCTTTGGGTGCGCCCCGCCGGATCTGGAACACACTGCGGGACACCATGCTGTTATTGGGAATTGCCATTGCCATCACACCTGCGTTTAAAATGCGGTTTTGGAATATCGGCGCAGAAGGACAGATTTTGGTAGGTGGAATTGCCACCGCTGCGGTGCTGCGTTATTGCGCCAATGTACCGGCCGGTGTAATGTTCCCCTTGATGATTGTGGTCAGTATTGCAGCGGGATTAATCTGGGGGGTGATTCCTGCGTTTTTCAAGGCGCACTGGAACACGAATGAAACCTTGTTTACCTTGATGATGAATTATATTGCCATTCAGCTGACGGCGTTTTTCGGAATTCTGTGGGAAGCGCGGAAGGGCAGCGGTTCCGTGGGAACCATCAACAGTGAGACCGGCGCCGGGTGGATTCCGACTGATTTTCTGTCCGGTTTATTTGGGGATTTTAACTACAGCATCAGCGTGATTACTATTTTAGCCATTACGTTATTTATGTATGTTTACTTAAAATACACCAAGCAGGGATATGAGATTTCTGTGGTCGGGGAAAGCGAAAATACTGCCCGGTATGCGGGGATCAGTGTGAAAAAGGTGATTTTGCGTACCATGGCGCTTTCCGGTGCGATCAGCGGATTGGTAGGGTTTATTATTGTAAGTGGTTCCAGTCACACCATTTCAACCGACACCGCAGGTGGCAGAGGATTTACGGCAATTATTGTGTCATGGCTTGCAAAGTTTAACCCCTTTGCGATGATCCTGATTTCCTTTTTATTGATTTTTATTGAAAAGGGAGCAGGGCAGATTGCCAGCCAGTTTAATTTGGATCAGTCTGCGTCCGATGTATTGACCGGTATTATTTTGTTCTTTATTTTAGGCTGTGAATTTTTCATTCAATATCGGTTAATTTTCAGAAAGAAGGGGGCGGAAGAATGATATTAGTAACCTTTATTCAAAAAGCAATTACACAAGGGATCCCGATCCTGTTTGGTGCAACCGGAGAAATTCTCACGGAAAAATCGGGTAACTTGAATTTAGGAATTCCCGGAATCATGTATATGGGCGGCATTGGCGGTTTGACCGGCGCATTTCTGTATGAAAATGCCGTTACGGCGGCAGGAGGAACGCCGGTAGGCTGGATCGGCGTCCTGATTGCTCTGCTTACTGCATTTTTATCTGCTATGCTGGGGGGCGTGATTTACAGCGTGCTGACCATCAGTCTGCGTGCGAACCAGAATGTAACCGGTTTGGCGCTGACTACCTTTGGTATCGGACTGGGGAACTTTATGGGCGGCTCTCTTTCCAAGCTTGCCGGGAGTGTGGGGCAGATTACTGTTTACACCACCGGGAAAGCGTTCCAGACAAAGCTTCCGTTTTTGTCCGGCCTGGGGGTTGTGGGAGATGTGCTTTTTTCCTACGGGTTTATGACTTATCTTGCGATTGTGATCGCATTGCTTGCTACCTGGTTTTTGGCGAAGACCAGAATGGGACTCAGTCTCCGTGCTGTAGGGGAAAGCCCTGCTACGGCAGATGCGGCGGGGATTTCCGTTACCAAATATAAATATTTGGCGACCTGCCTCGGTGCGGGCATCAGCGGTCTGGGCGGATTGTATTTTGTCATGGAATATCTGGGCGGTACCTGGCAGAACAACGGCTTTGGCGACAGAGGGTGGCTGGCGGTGGCGCTGGTAATCTTTGCTTGCTGGAAGCCCTCCCGTGCTATCTGGGGGTCTATCCTGTTCGGCGGCTTGTACATCTTATATTTGTATTTGCATTTGAATGAAGCTGCTCAGGAAATTTTCAAAATGCTGCCCTACGTGGTGACCGTAGCGGTGCTGGTTGTGACCAGTATGAAAAAGAGCAAGGAGCATCAGCCTCCCAAGAGTCTGGGGCTTTCGTATTTCCGGGAAGAACGGTAGCGGTGCTTTGTGACTGCGGACGCATTCTTTTTGAAAATTGTGTTCGACCGGGGTTGACAAATTGTGTTTTTTCAGGTATAATAGAGTTAGAAATTTGATTGCAGTTTTTTGTGACTGACGGATCAGTGGGTAACCACAAGGGAGCAAAAAACGAAGAAAATGCCGACCGTCTGGGCAGTCCCTTGAACGGGACTGCCCTTTTTGGGTTCCTGAACCGGGGATATTATTTTTCTTAGCAAAGCGGTTTCACAAAACTGCTTGAGGGATTGGAGGAATTTTCTTGAAATCAATTGGGATCATTATGGGCAGCGACAGCGATTTGCCGGTTGTGCAGAAGGCTATTGATGTGCTGCAGCGCTTTGAAGTTCCCTTTGAGGTGCACGTTTATTCTGCCCACAGAACCCCGGAGCAGGTGAAGGAGTATACGGCATCCGCACGGGAACGGGGCGTGGGGGTTTTGATCGCTGCGGCAGGAAAGGCGGCTCATTTGGCCGGTGCGGTTGCTGCGAATACCACCCTGCCGGTGATTGGAATACCGATTCAGTCTTCTACCCTGGATGGGCTGGACGCGCTGCTTTCCACTGTGCAAATGCCAAGCGGTATTCCGGTTGCTACCGTCGCCATTAACGGGGCTGCCAATGCGGCTTTGCTTGCGCTGCAGATTTTAGCGGTAGAGGACGGAACGCTGGGGCAGAAATTGGAACAGTCCAGAAAAGAAGCCGCAGAAGCGGTGCTGGCAAAAAACAAAGCGATAGAACAACAGTATCAAAGGTGAAAAACACACGTCTTGTCATTGACTCACGGCAAGGCGTGGTTTTGTTTTAATGGGTGAGTCGGAAAGGACGGAGGAATCATGAACAAAACAACTCAAATGTATGAAGGAAAGGCAAAAAAGGTATTTGCAACAGATCAGCCGGGCTACTGCATTGTGTCCTATAAGGACGATGCAACCGCATTTAACGGATTGAAAAAGGGCACGATTCTGGGAAAAGGCGCAATCAATAACCGGGTGACCAATCATTTGATGAAGCTGTTGGAGCAACAGGGGATTCCCACTCATTTTGTAGAGGAGCTTTCCGATCGGGAAACGGTGGTAAAACGTGTTTCCATTATTCCGTTAGAGGTGATCGTCCGCAACATTGCGGCAGGCTCTTTGGCAAAACGGCTGGGGCTGGAAGAGGGCGTGAAGCTTTCCCGCCCGGTGCTGGAATATTGCTATAAGGACGATGCTTTGGGTGACCCGATGGTAAATGAATATCATATTTTGGCGATGAACTATGCCAGTGAAGAGGAATTGAAGCTGATTGCAGAATACGCTTTGAAAATTAACCGTATTTTAACGGATTATTTAAAAGCGGTTCAGATTGAACTGATTGATTTTAAACTTGAATTTGGAAAAACGGCGGACGGAACGGTTGTATTGGCTGATGAAATTTCACCGGATACCTGCCGGTTTTGGGATTCCGTCAGCGGGGAAAAGCTGGACAAGGATCGGTTCAGAAGAGACCTGGGCGGCGTTGAGGACGCCTATCATGAAATTTTAAAACGTTTATTGGGAGAATAACAATATGACAGAGCATAAAATACATGAAGAATGCGGTGTGTTCGGCGTATTTGCACCGGAGCAAAGAGATGTGGCATCCACCGTTTATTACGGCCTTTTTGCATTGCAGCACAGAGGACAGGAAAGCTGCGGGATTGTGGTAAATGATGATGGTGTATTTCAATATTATAAGGATACGGGGCTGGTCAACGATGTGTTCAGCCCCCGTGTGCTGCAGCAGTTAGGCATGGGGAATATGGCGCTGGGACATGTGCGGTACGGAACCACCGGGGAGAATGACCGCCTGAACTCTCAGCCCATTGTGGTAAACCACAGCAAGGGGAGAATGGCGCTGGCGCACAACGGCAATCTGGTCAACTCTTATGAGCTGCGCAATGCCTTGGAGCTGGAGGGTTCTATTTTCCATACCACCAGCGATACGGAAGTGATTTCTTACATCATCACCAAAGAGCGGATCAAATGTCCTTCGATCGAAGAAGCGGTCAACCGGGCGATGAACCAAATCCAGGGAGCCTATTCTCTTGCCATCATGTCTCCCTCAAAGCTGATTGCCGCCCGTGACCCAAGCGGATTCCGTCCGTTATGCTACGGGAAAACGGAGGACGGAGCCTATGTGGTGGCGTCGGAAAGCTGCGCCTTAGAAGCGGTTGGAGCAACACTGGAACGGGATCTGGAACCGGGAGAAATTGTTGTTTTTGACCGACAGGGCATCCGTTCCATTCGGGAGCATTGCGGGAAAGCCAAGCATACCTCCTGTATTTTTGAGTATATCTACTTTGCCCGGCCGGATTCGGTCATTGACGGCTGCGGTGTGCACCAGGCTCGTTTGACGGCAGGGGCGCTGCTGGCACAGCAGCATCCGATTGATGCGGATGTGGTCATCGGGGTGCCTGATTCCGGCATTGATGCGGCGATTGGCTATGCCCAAGCCTCCGGCATTCCTTACGGGTTGGGTTTTATCAAAAATAAATATATTGGGAGAACCTTTATTTCTCCGGGACAGAAAAGCCGGGAGGATAAAGTGAAAATTAAATTAAATCCCGTTTCTTCCACTGTGAAGGGAAAACGGGTTGTGATGATTGACGATTCCATTGTGCGGGGAACTACCAGCGCACGAATTGTAAAGCTGGTGCGGGAAGCGGGCGCAACGGAAGTACATATGCGTGTTTCTGCGCCGCCCTTTACCAATCCGTGTTATTACGGAACGGATATTGATTCCAAGGAGTCCCTGATTGCGTGCCATTATTCCATTGATGAGATTGCACAGCGTATCGGCGTGGACAGTTTGGGATATTTGGAGATTCCCTCTTTGCGGGAGCTGACGGGCAGCTGCCATTACTGCGACGCCTGCTTTACCGGCAAGTACCCGACGGCGGTTCCTGTCAATACCGAAAAAAACCGTTTTGAACAAAAAATCAGCGAAAGGAAGAGGTAGGATGAAGAGCTTTAGCGAGAGCTATAAAGAAGCCGGCGTGGATATTACTGCCGGTTACAGAGCAGTGGAGCTGATGAAGCAGCACATTGCAAAAACCATGACAGCCGGCGCCCTTTCCGATATCGGCGGCTTTGGGGGGTTGTTTGAGCTGGATTTAACCGGGATAGAACGGCCGGTTCTGGTGAGCGGGACGGATGGCGTCGGCACCAAATTGAAGCTGGCTTTTTTAATGAATCAACATCATACCGTTGGAATTGACTGCGTTGCAATGTGCGTAAACGATATTATCTGCTGTGGCGCAAAGCCCCTCTTTTTCCTGGACTATGTTGCCGTAGGGAAAAATGTACCGGAGCGGGTGGCTGCTGTGGTATCCGGTGTAGCGGAGGGCTGCGTGCAGGCAGGCTGCGCCTTAATCGGCGGTGAAACGGCGGAAATGCCCGGTTTTTACCCGGAAGAGGAATATGATCTGGCGGGTTTTTCCGTCGGCGTGGTGGACAAAGCAAAGGTGCTGGATCGGACGGCGATTCGGGAGGGAGATGTGATTCTTGCTCTTCCCTCCAGCGGGGTTCACTCCAACGGGTTTTCTTTGGTGCGGAAGGTGTTTGATGTGGAGCATGCGGATCTTACCGCTCCGATTGAGGCATTGGGCGGGAAAGGCTTGGGAGAAACATTGCTGACTCCCACTAAAATATATGTAAAGCCCATGCTCTCTCTGTTTGATCAGGTAACGGTGAAGGCAGTCTCCCACATCACCGGCGGCGGATTTTATGAAAATATTCCCAGAAGTCTGCCGGATGGCTTTGGTGCAAAAATTGAGCGGGCGGCAGTACGAACCTTGCCGATTTTCTCTTTGATTGCACAGGCAGGCGACATTCCGGAACGGGAAATGTTTAACACCTTTAATATGGGTGTGGGCATGATTGCAGTGGTAGAAAAGACGGACGCCGACCGGGCGCTTTCCATTTTGCGGCAGGCAGGGGAGGACGCTTATCCCATTGGAATGATTGTTCGTTCGGAAGAGCGGGTGACCCTATGCTAAAGATGAAAATTGCGGTGCTGGTGTCCGGCGGGGGAACCAATTTGCAGGCATTGCTGGACGCACAGAGCAAGGGCATTCTGAAAAGCGGTGAAATAGTCCTGGTGGTGTCCTCCAAGCCCGGGGTGTATGCACTGGAACGGGCAAAAAAAGCCGGCGTGGCTTCCTGTGTGATCAGCGGAGATGATTTTGAGGAAAAGCTGCGCAGCCAATTGGAGCAAGCGGGTGTGCAGTTAATTGTGCTGGCCGGGTTTTTACGTATTTTAAGCGTGGATTTTACCCGGGATTATGCAGGGCAAATTTTAAATGTACACCCCTCCCTGATTCCTTCTTTTTGCGGAAAGGGATTTTACGGGCTGCGGGTACATGAAGCTGCTTTGGCCTACGGGGTAAAAGTGACGGGCGCCACAGTGCATTTTGTGAATGAAATACCTGACGGCGGCGAGATCATTCTGCAAAAGGCGGTAGAAGTGAAGCCGGGGGACACACCGGAAACGCTGCAGCGGCGGGTGATGGAGGAAGCGGAATGGGAGCTGCTCCCTTTAGCGGCCGAAGAAGTTTGCAAAAGATTGCTGGAAACACAAGGAGGAACGGAATGAACGTTTATGAAGCGAAACCAATCGGGGAACGGCTCCGGGGGAATTCCTATGCGGGGCGGGGGATTGTTATC
>CAKSSZ010000065.1 GCA_934489915.1 uncultured Clostridia bacterium
GGTAATAATAATATCGGGTTTATTCTCAATTGCGAGCGACAAGCCATCTTGCCCGTCCGTTGCGTCATAAACTGTATCAATTCCGAAAGCTTCCCAATTAATTAGCTGTCGCATACCCGCAATAATAAGCGGCCGGTCATCTATAATTAAAACTGAGTACATTTGTACTTCTCACTTTCCCGATATATATCATAACCGTGCACTATGCAAAATGCCGTACGAGGTGCACATAACAATATATTACAACATATTTCTTTTGCAATGTATTTTATGAAAATTCTACAAAATGCACAATTACTTACCGTGATTAATGTTGCACATATCCATGCTTTTTTCTTGAAATATTTAAAAAAACCGTTTATATTCAGCTAAATGCATTGACTTTTATCACTGCTTATGGTATAATATTTTTATGAAAATCAATCACCGAAAAGAAGGACGGAAAAGAATCATGAATATTATAGATTCGCATACACATCTCGGCTTTGTAAAGCCTGAAAAAAGCATTAAAGAACACATTGATAACATGGAAATATCGGGAGCGTGCGTTTTCTCCCCTCCGCCGATTGAATATGATTCGGAGCTTGGCATGGATTTTGACGCCCGCCTTGACAGAGTAATAAGCTTCACGTCAGAATATAAGGATATACTTTTCCCGATTATATGGATTCACCCATATGAAGAAGATATTTTTAAGAAAATAGATATTTGTGCCGAAAAAGATATAGCGGGCTTTAAAATAATTTGTTCCGATTTTTATGTCAGTGAGGAGCAGGTGATAGAGGTATTAAAGCACATATCAAAAACCGGCAAGCCTGTTTTCTTTCACAGCGGTATTCTTTGGAACGGTCAAAACTCGTCAAAATACAACCGTCCGGCAAATTGGGAAGCATTAATAAACATCAAAGGACTGAGATTTTCAATGGGTCATTGTTCATGGCCATGGGCAGATGAATGTATAGCCGTCTACGGAAAGTTTTTAAACGCCGCTTCAAAAGGAGATAAGGCGGAAATGTTTTTGGATATTACGCCCGGAACTCCCGAAATATACCGCAGAGATTTATTTACAAAGCTTTTTACAATCGGCTATGATATTGAAAACAATATATTTTTCGGAACGGACTGCAATGCGGACTCATACAACTCAAGCTGGCTTAAAAAGTTGCTTGAAACCGATAAAAAGCTTTTGGATGAACTCGGCGTCAGTAAAAAAGTGCGTGAGAATTTATATTACAACAATACCATGCGCTTTTTGGGTAAACACGTATCGAAAGGGAAACTACATATCCCCGTTACCGACAACTCAAACGCATGGAGTCCTCTTTGTGCCGATGTTCCGGGTATTATTGAAGGCTATTATAAAAAAATCGGTTTTGGAAAAGAATTTGACAAGGAGTTTTACAAAGCTCTCGAAAGCATTAAGATTTCAGACGCTATTTCGATTGACGACTATAATCTCAGCGAAAATGACGGCAAAAGAAACTTGCTTTCATTCCTGTTTCTGTGTAAGAATACAGAAGAACTGTACTCACAAAGAGGCATAAGCCGTGAAATTCTATACGACACCTTGAGCGACCTGGCAATATGGACAAAAATATGGAGCAGAAAAAAAGGCCGTCTTTACTTGGGCGAGCTTGAATGGCTTTCACGTCATTTGAAGGCAAAGCTCTTTAAGCTCGGCAGATTGCAGTTTTGTCTCGGTAATGCGGAGTTTGATATTCCGGATGAGAACATTTCAAAAGGTGATAAAGTTATAGAAGTACACCTTCCGTCAAACGGCGAACCGCTTACATACGACGCTTGCATAAAATCCTTTTCAAAAGCAAGAGAATTTTTTGCCGCTTATTTCCCAGACTTCGATTACAAATGCTTTACTTGCCATTCATGGCTGCTGGACTCATCGCTTAAAGAGATTCTAAAAAGTGACAGCAACATCTTAAAATTTCAGTCAATGTTCAAACTGATAAAAGAAGATGAATCCAATGCTGTTTTAAATTATGTTTTTGAATGGGGCATTAATCCGGAAGATATTAAAAACGTCAGATGTACATCAACCTTTGCTGAAAACGTAAAAAAACGTGTACTTAGCGGAAAAAGCTTTTATGAAGGATTTGGTATTGTGCAATAATGTGATGGAAATGTCAATAAAAGTGCAGTCGAAATTTACCCCAAATTTCTGAAACTACTTTAATGAGTCAACCCCGAATTTTGTGTAAACTCTTTACGAAACCTCCAAGATGATATATAATAAAAATATCATTTTGGAGGTTTAAATTATGCCAAGGTACAAATTAAGTCCCATCGAGAGGGCAGCAGAAAAAGAACGCAAGGAGAATTTGCGTAACATCATGAAAGGGCTGGATGTAAAGAATTTTGATGACCTGAAAGATGTGTTTAAGATGATGGTCGGGGAAATGCTTGAAAACGGTCTTGACGGAGAGCTTGAATCAGCATTGTCAAGATATGTTTCCCATTTGTCGGGGTATCCGATTTTTACACCCATTTTGTCAAGCTTGTTGATAGCTTTCTTCTTTGTTTCATTACTCATCCAGTCAAGGTTTTCGATTCGTTCTTTATAAACGGAAACAATATCTTCCACCATTTTAAGAACATTCTGTTTTGCTTCTTCGGTGAAATATTTTTCTGCATAAATTTCTCCGATATAATCCGGCATAGTGCCGGCAACAACTACAAGATTTCTTACACGCCCGGCACATTGATGATTTCCAGACGTTCTTTCGGCGGTGGTGGCGGTGTCAGCCGGACCACCTATACGATTACGGTTCCCGAAGTTGCAAGGAACGGTGCGGTAAGCATTGCACCCGAAAATGCAGCGGCAGGCGAGACGGTAACGGTCACCGTAACTCCGGACAAGGGCTATACGCTGGGAACTATTACCGTTACGGATAAGGACAGCAAGGAGCTGACGGTTACCAAGAAGAGCGATACCCAATACACCTTCACCATGCCCGCAAGCAAGGTCACCGTCAAGGCCACCTTCATGGACGACAACACCATGCTGAACTTCTTTGTGGATGTCAAGGCCGATGACTACTTCTATGATGCGGTGCTGTGGGCGGTGCAAAAGGGAATCACCACCGGCACGGATGCCGTGCATTTTTCCCCCAACGCCTCCTGCACCCGCGCGCAGATTGTCACCTTCCTGTGGCGTGCAGCCAAGCAAAGTAAAAGCGCAGGATTGTAAGGAATCATCCGGCGCAATAAACCAAAACCGTCAGCAGTACGAACCATGTGCTGCCGACGGTTTCTTAGGGGGATACTTTTACATAATCTCCCGCACAGTTTAACAATTTATCTGTGGGGTGTGCATTTCGTATCAAAATAGGTCTTTACTTTCATGTCGGAACGGACTTTGCTCCGTTCCGATTTTTCTTTACAGAAAAATCAGTCACATGCGCCGTCGTTCCTCCTTTTTCGCAAAAGGTACGCTTCACGCAGTCAAGCTGTGGCAAGTTTTCTATTGCTTGCTTTCTTTTTGCTTTTGAACGTGTAATGTATAAATCAGATCAATTAATGTATAAGGAATCAGCAGGAACAAAGAGAGAGCGGAATAAATCGGCGGCAAAAGAATTGTGATCCAAAAAATCATGCCTAACATGACGGTTCCATACCCTAAAAACCGATTGATCTTTTTTGCCTGACTGCTGTTTAATCGCGTCGGAAAGGATCCGACGCTGCCTTTGGGTAGATAGTTTCCGATGGTGATCATAATTCCTCCGACTAAGAGCATAACGATTCTCCGGACGTCAATCTGCTTCCCCATTGCATAAAAAACGGTGATCAAATATAAAATAACGCTCAAAATGGGAACAATTGCTTTTGTGGCAAGCTCTAATTTCCGATTGGATCCTTTGGCAGCAGCCTGAATATCGCACATAATGCAACAAAATGCTTGCAGTGCTGCCATGAGGAGCGGCAGTCCGAATAAGGCAAAATTTTTAGAAGCATAGCGATCCGGAAGATTATTCAATTGAAAATGAATTGCCATTTTTGCCGGAAGCTGTTGGTATATGCTGATCCCAAACAGGATTGGTGCAGCACATAAAAGACAGGTGATAAATAAGCTGTTCCATTTAATTTTCTTCATTGTGATTCCCTCCTAAACTATAAATCCATGTAAGTACATCTTCAAAAACAGATAGATTCAGCTCATAATAAATATAATTTTTGTACCGCTCCTCCGTCACCAAATCGGCGGATTTCAGCTTGGATAAATGATAGGAAACAGTTGCGCCCGATAGGTGAAACTGTTCCCCTATCTCCCCTGCTGACATTCTCCCCTTTTTCAGCAATGCTAAAATATCCCGCCGTACCGGATCGGAGATTGCTTTGAGCGTGTCGTTGATTCCCAATCTGCTCCCTCCTATCTATTTAGATGTTTATCTAAATACAGAATAACATACTTTTTAAAAAAAGTCAAGTGATTTAGACCATAAAAAGCAAGCAATGCATTTGAGTATGCATTGCTTGCTTTCTATCAGTATCATATAATCCGAAATCAAACAATCCCCTGTGCCATCATAGCGTCTGCAACCTTCATGAAGCCTGCAATGTTGGCGCCGGATACCAAATCCTTTTTGCCGTTAAATTCCTTGTCGTATTCTTCCGCTGCACTGTATGCAGAGCGATAGATTTTAATCATAATGTCATGCAGCTTGTTGTCTACTTCCTCAAAGCTCCAGGACATTCTCTGGGAATTCTGGCTCATTTCCAAAGCAGAAGTGGCAACGCCGCCGGCGTTTGCAGCCTTACCGGGTGCAAAGTATACTCCGTTTTCCTGCAGATACTGAGTTGCTTCTAATGTGGTAGGCATGTTAGCGCCTTCCGCAACCAGGAAGCAGCCGTTAGCAACCAGTTGCTTTGCGTCATCTAAATGAAGTTCGTTTTGTGTAGCGCAAGGCAGGGCAATATCGCATTTTACGCTCCAGATTCCTCTGCCTTCATGATATTCCGCATTCGGACGATAAGACAGATATTCTTTAATTCTGCCTCTCTTTACTTCTTTAATTTCTTTCACAGCGTCCAGATCAATTCCTTCTGCATCATATACCCAGCCGTTGGAATCGGACAGCGCTACCACCTTTGCACCGTAGGACTGTGCCTTTTCGGTAGCATAAATAGCAACATTACCGGAGCCGGAAACCACAACGGTTTTGCCGTTAAAGTCTGTTCCCTGATCAGCCAGCATTTCCTTTGCAAAATAAACCAAGCCGTAACCGGTTGCTTCTTTTCTTGCCAGGGAACCGCCCCAGGTTAAGCCCTTGCCGGTTAAAACGCCTTCGTAGCAATTTTTTAGTCTCTTATACTGACCGAACATATAACCGATTTCCCGAGCGCCTGTTCCGATATCGCCTGCCGGTACGTCAGTATCAGCGCCGATATGACGGAAAAGCTCGGTCATAAAGCTCTGGCAGAAAGCCATAATTTCCCGATCGGATTTCCCTTTCGGATCAAAATCGGAACCGCCCTTACCTCCGCCGATCGGCAGTGTGGTCAAGGAGTTTTTGAAAACCTGTTCAAATCCCAGGAACTTAATAATACCTAAGTTTACAGAAGGATGTAATCTGATTCCGCCTTTATAAGGACCGATTGCAGAATTAAACTGTACACGGAAGCCACGGTTTACCTGTACTTTCCCTTCATCGTCTACCCAGGGAACGCGGAACATTAATTGACGCTCCGGTTCAACCAACCGTTCCAGCAGACCGGCTTGTTCAAATTCCGGGTGTTTATCAAACACAGGCTCTAATGTGGTAAGAACCTCCGTTGCAGCCTGAATAAATTCCGGTTCGCCGGCATTTTTTTCTTTCAGCTTTGCCAATACATTTTGTGCGTAAGACATGAGAAAAACCCCCTAATGTAAAAATTAAATCCGTGCTCCAGCGGAGCAGCGTTCTTCTATTACATATTGTATCATTATTTTGGCATTTTGGCAAGAGTTTTTTGCAAGAAATGATGAAAAAAATTTCATTTTGTGCAAAAAAGACCTAATTTTCATGATTAAAACGTAGTATTTTTGGGAGTAGGTTGCAGAATTCTTCATTCGACCTGGTGGAAACCAGGTGAGATAAAATCTGCTCCGTAACCTCTGCCGTGGGTTGATTTGCAAATGCCTTGCGGATCAGCCAAGCGCATTCCAATTCCGGCTGCGTTAACAGTAATTCTTCTTTTCTGGTTCCGGATTTATACAAATCTACTGCCGGGAATACCCGTTTTTCCGACAGTTTACGGTCTAAATGAAGCTCCATGTTCCCCGTCCCTTTAAATTCCTCATAAATGACATCGTCCATTCGGCTGCCGGTTTCGATCAGAGCCGTTGCTAAAATAGTCAGACTGCCGCCGTTTTCAATATTGCGTGCGGCGCCGAAAAACCGTTTTGGCTTGTGGAGCGCTCCCGGGTCAAGTCCGCCGGAGAGCGTTCGTCCGGAGGGAGGGATGGTCAGGTTATAAGCACGTGCCAGGCGGGTAATGCTATCCAGTAATATAACAACATCCTTTTTATGCTCAACCAACCGTTGTGCCCGCTCCAAAACCATTTCTGCCACCTTGACATGATGTTCCGGCAGCTCGTCAAAGGTAGAATAGATGACCTCAGCCTGTGTGCTGCGGCACATATCTGTTACCTCCTCGGGGCGTTCGTCAATCAATAGTACAATGAGCTTCACTTCCGGGTGATTGCGACTGATGCTATTTGCCAATTCCTTTAACAAGGTTGTTTTTCCTGCCTTTGGCGGCGCAACAATCATTCCCCGCTGTCCCTTCCCGATCGGAGCAATCAGATCCGTTAAACGCATTGCAAATCTGTTTTGCGTGGTTTCCATGCGCAGCCGTTCGTTGGGATATACAGGAGTCAAGGTATCAAAGGGCGCACGTCTTGCTGCCTCCTCCGGAGAACAGCCATTGACCGATTGTACATAAAGCAACGCCGCAAAACGCTCATTTTCCCGTTTGATTCTGGCATTTCCTTCGATATAATCCCCTGTTCTCAAACGAAATCTGCGAATTTGAGAGGGTGAGACGTACACATCGTCAGAGCCGGACAAATAATTTTCACACCGTAAGAATCCAAACCCGTCCGGTACAACCTCCAAAACGCCGCTCACGATATTTGCAGCCGGACGTTCCCGGTGCGCTGCAGCGGGAGGCTGTTGTTGCTTTTCCGTTTGTTCCTTCGGCGGTTCCTCCTGCTTCTTTTTTGCTTGAGCAGCTATAATTGCGTCAATCAATTCTGATTTTTTCATGCGGGTGGCATATTTGATTCCGGCATCTTTTGCCATTTGACGAAGCTGTCCGATCTTTTCTTGTTCCAAATGTTCCGTCATATTCAGCTTCTCCTTCCTATTTATTTTCCAACGGTTCCACGAAACAGTAATAATAACGGGTTTTGTTCATAGAGCCATCCGGTAATCGGTGCTTGACGCAGTGCTCCGTAAATGGGCAAGTCCCCGGAGCTGGCAGCCATGAAATGCAAAATGGCCAGTGCGGCACATATGAGCAGCACTGCTTCCGCAAATCCAAGGATGGCTCCGGTCAGACGATTGACCTGCTTTAATACCGGCAGCCTGACGATGCCTTCTAAAAACGTGGACAGCAAGAACAAAACAAGCTTGCTGCAAAGATACAGTAAAATGGCTAAGAGAAAGCTACATAAAACGCCTGCGGCTTGGTCGGTAAACAGCGTCATTCCTTTTGCCGCAAGCTGTCGTTCCATCCATTGTACGCCCACGTGATACAGGGCACTTTTTTGCATCCACGGGAAAAGCAAAAGTGACAGAATAGCAGACCCAAAGAAGGATGCAATTTTCACTAAGCTGCGCATTGCACCCAGATAAGCGCTGCCCAAAATAAAGAATAGTGTGATTGCCACAGCAATCAGATCGATCAGCATG
>CAKSSZ010000066.1 GCA_934489915.1 uncultured Clostridia bacterium
CCCTGCCGGAGGATACTCCCTACCAGGTACGGCTGATCGATAACGACGCGGTCTGTCAAGCAGCCCGTGAGGCAAGAAAAAACGCAGATCTGGTCATTGTCTCCCTCCATTGGGGGAATGAATATCACATGGAACCAAGCCAGGAACAGCGTGAGCTTGCCATGCGCCTTTCTCAGGAAAATGTAGATTTGATCATCGGTCACCATCCCCATGTAATTCAACCGGTCAAATCCATTACCCGCCCGGACGGAAAGCCGATGTTAGTGGCATATTCCCTGGGAAATTTCGTCTCAGCGCAAGATATGACCAAATCCATGCTGGAAGGAATGCTGGAAGCAAAATTTACCGGTACCAAAGGAGACATGCAAATCAGCTATGCCAAGTTTGTCCCGTTGGTCGATCATTTTGACCGGGGATTCTGCAATTTTAAGGTATATCCTTTTTCCCAATATTCCGAAGAGCTGGCACAAACCCATGGGGTACGGGACTATGACCCAAGCTTTTCTTATGAGGCAGTTCAGCTCCTGATTGACAAAACTGTCGATCCCGCATATTTAGAAGGAAAAACATTAGAAAAAAATACAATTAATTGAGGAAAAATTCTTGACTTTTTCCTCTCTTCGGGATATAATTAAAATAGTGCATAAATTTCAGGAGGCAGTGAAGATGATTCAATACATTTATCAAAACGTATTTAACGTTCTCAAAGAAAAGCCGGTGACCCTGTGGGGGACCTCACTGCTGTGCAGTCTATTGTGCGGTCTGGCATCGGTGTTCGGCGTACTGCCGATTATTTCTGTTCCCATTACCTTTATTTTATCCGCTTCCATGGCAGTGATTTATTGGAAAGGATATCGAAGAGAAGCATTTGTATCACAGGATTTATTTGCCGGTTTTTCCCATGCGCTTCACGTTGCAGGCGGCATGGCATGGATGGTGCTTTGGCTGGTTTTGTGGCTGCTGGTTCCGCTGGCAGGTCCGGTGATGCTGATTGTAAAAAGTCTTTCCTATAGCTTGACGCCTTACATTTTAATCCGTCATCCGGAGATTTCCGCAACAGACGCATTAAAGGTTTCCATGGAACAAACCAAAGGATACAAAGGAAATATGTTCCTGACCTATTTGGTGTTCGGCGTTGCAGTTTGGATTGTGTGCTTTGTGCTTGCAATGCTGACAGCGATTGAAGTCATCAGCCTGGTATTCGGATTCCTGCTTTTCCTGGTAGCGTTGGTTCTGCTCCTGTTCGCACCGCTCTTTTTGGGCTTAATTCAGGCAGCCTTTTATGAAGAAATTCAAAAGGCCATTACCTTCCGGGAAGAACATCCGGGCGAGGTGTACCAGCCGGAATATTTAAAATTCCAGCCGATTTATGTCCCCTATCCGGCAGAAGCATTTGAAAATGCAAAGCCCCAGGAACCGCAAAATAACGAAACGAAAGAATAATCAAACAAAAAGGAACCCCATCGGCAAAACACCGTGCCGATGGGGTTCCTTTTTTGAGGAGCGCAAAAAAATCATGCACTCCCTCACTCCCGTCTTTCCATCTCCTTTGATCGCTTTCCTGCTGTACTTTCCCTGATCATCAGCTGCGCTTTCAGCCTGATATGCCGAGGTTCCGTTCGTTTTTGAAATATTCGCTCATACAGCATTTCCACTGCCAGATCGCACTGCTCCTCAAGAAAAAAACGCAATGTGGTCAAGGACGGACGGGCATATGCCGCATAGGGAACATCATTCATTCCTACCACAGAAATTTGATCCGGCACCCTAACTCCTTGCTTTTCAAACTCCGCTATTGCCGCCAGAGCAATTTCGTCATAAGCCGCCAAAACAGCAGTGGGCATATTCGTTCCTTTCCCAAGCATCTGTCGAACGGCTTGCTTTCCAATCTCCTCAAACCGAGCGTCAACTTCATAACAATCTTCTTTCAGCGTCTGCAGCCCCTGGCGCTCCATTGCCTGTAAAAAGGAATCTAATTTCATCTTCGTATAAGGTTCACCAATATAGCCAATTCTGGTGTGCCCCAACTGACGTAGATATGCTATACACCGGTAAACCGCTTCATCCAGATCAACTGCCACACTGTCATAGTAATCGCTGCAACCGATATAAGCGATGGGAAGAAGCGACCCAGCTCTGTACTCAAAACGCTGCCCCTCAATGATAATCATTGCGTCTGCCATTTCACGCATCGTAAGCATCACGGCCAGTTCTTCTATGGACTCCTTTTCAAAACCGCTCACATAGACGGTTGCTTTGCCGCCCCGTTTCTCAATTGCCCGGATTGCAGCAGTCACAATTCTGGAATAATGAATACTGACAATTTCCGGACACAAAATGGCGATCACAGCTGCCTGTTTCCTTTGATATTCCAATTTTCTTGAGTTTTTCTGCTGAAAATATCCAACCTCCAGCGCAACCTTTCTGACCCGTTCTATGACCTCGCCGCTGATCTCCTTACTCCCGGAAAGAGCCTTAGAAACCGTAGAGGGAGAAACATGCGCCAGCTTAGCAATTGTTTTTTGGTTCATCCCGTCCACCTCGCTTTTTATTGCTTCATGACCTTTTGCTGCGTCACCACAAAGTGAGTAAACAGCAGCGTAATCACAACCACCACAAAAGAAATTGCCGAAAGCAGCTGCTGACCGTACATTGGGATTCCAAGCACCCGATTCCCGTTCGCCTGGACGGCAGATAAAATTTTCCCGCCCAGCAGAGAGGCGCCAAACCGCACCGCACCGCCCAAGCAATTTTTCATAGACAATGCCTGGGTAATACAGCTTTGATCTACATAGCTATAAGCAATGTTAAATTCGTTCTGATTGACACCTGCCATACTTACGTTGTAGAGTACGGTGTATATCACAATAAAAAACCAATGGCTTCTCGTCGTAAAGATATTGAAAAAAAACGCCCCCGCAGCAAAAATCAATGCAAGCTCAAACCCCTTGGCAAAAGAGGTTCGATCGGCATACCGCCCAAACGCCCGGGAAATTGCAATCCGAACAATATTTGCCGCAATATTAATCAGCTGCACCGCAAAAACGGAAAGCAGCAAATCTTTGGTTTTAAAAGTTCCCAAAAATCCGATGGTTAAGCATAAGCCCATTTTCCAAAGGATCGTCATAATTAAAACATTCCGAAAATTACGGTTTCCTACGGTTTTGCGCAGCACCTCTGACAGAGGCATTCTTGCGCTTTCCTGCGCTACCTGATCTTCCTTCTTAATCATCATCAGGCAGCAGAAATTACCGATACTGATCGCAAAAATAACCAGCGCCATCACCAAAAAACCGCCCCGGATATTGCCGGACGCCTCAAAATAATCCATCACATACCCTGCCACGGCTGTAAAAACAATTCCGGAAATCAGGGAAACAATCTCCTTATTTGCAGAATAGCTCCCCCGCTGGGACGGCTCCACATAAGAATTTGCCCATTGAAAGCACAAATTCAAAATCAAATACTGACCGCCGTAAGCCATCAGAATCGCAATCATTACAGCCATCTTTCGGGCAGTATCCCCAATCGGGAAAAAGGGAACCAGATAAAGCAGCATAAATAACAACTGACTAATGGTATCAAAGAAAATGACAGCTTTTTTTGCACTTACCCGCGTCCGCACCAGGAAAATGGTGCCCAATTGAAACAGCAGTGCCACCGAAGTCAGCGAGGACACAATCCCCGTCAGGCTGTCGCTAAACCCAAGGCTGGTTAACAGCTTTGCTAAAAATGCGTCTGTTGCCAGCAGCGTAATCCAATATTCCAAAGCGCATTGTGCCACATAGGCTCCCCGGGAACGACGATATTCCGGAGACTGAAATTCATCCTGTCTCATCTTTTGCTTCTTCTCCCTTTCCTCAATTGACTAACAGTAGAATTATACATCACTCCCTTCGGTTTGTCAATCGCTTTTTAACGAATACGAATTTATTTCGTTTCTCAACTATTTGTGAAAAACCATTGCGAATTGAGCAAGAATATGATATAATAAGAAAAAAACGGACAGAACGGGAAGGACGGAGTTACGATGCGTTATCTCACCGCTGGAGAATCCCACGGAAAAGGTCTTTGCGCTACGCTGGATGGGTTCCCCGCCCAGCTTTCCATTGACCGGCAAAAAATAAATCAATATCTGGCGCTGCGCCAAGCCGGCTACGGCCGGGGCGGCAGAATGAAAATAGAAACCGATCAGGTAGAATTCCTAACCGGCGTTCGGGGGAATATCACCACCGGCGCCCCCATTACCCTCTGGATTGAAAATAAAGATTACCAAAATTGGATTCCGTATATGAATTCAGAAAAAATTGAACCCGGGCGTGAGGTGACCTGTCCCCGACCGGGGCATGCGGATTTATACGGTGCTTTGAAATATGAGCATACAGACATTCGTAATGTGCTGGAGCGTGCCAGCGCCCGGGAAACGGCTGCACGGGTGGCAGCCGGCACTTTGTGCATCCAGCTGCTGAACACCTTAGGGATCCGCTCCTATTCCCACGTCATCGCCTTGGGCGGAGTGACAGCGCAGGGGGATGTGCATCAACCGGATTTTGCCGACCAAATCGCTGCCTCCCCTGTCCGCTGTGCCGACCCAGCTGCATCGGAAAAAATGACTGCGGCGATCGACCGAGCAAAAGCCAACGGGGATTCTTTAGGAGGAGTGGCACAAATTGTATTTTGCAATGTATGCCCCGGCATCGGGAGTTATGTCCAATGGGATCAGAAGTTAGACGCCCGCCTGGCTCTCGCCCTGACCAGCATTCAATCGGTAAAGGGGGTTTCCTTCGGCGCAGGCTTTGAAGCGGCAAATCTCCCCGGCAGCCAGGTTCATGATGAAATTTATTACAGTGAAGATCAAGGTTTTTATAAAAAAACCAACCGCGCCGGCGGCATTGAAGGCGGTATGACGAACGGACAGGATGTGACCATGCAAGTTGCATTTAAACCGATCCCTACCCTATACCAGCCTTTGCAAACAGCAGATTTGCTGACAGGAGAACAAATTTCTGCCGCTGTAGAGCGGAGCGATACCTGTGCAGTTCCGGCAGCCTCTGTGGTTGCAGAATGTGCTGCCGCCATTGTCCTTACGCAAGCCATCTGCGATCAATTCGGCAGCGGGACAATCAGAGAGCTTGAACAACGTTACCGTGAATTTTCCGAAAAGATGAAAAAAAACGGCAGAACATAACATTCTGCCGCAAAGTGAAATAAAGGGGGTCTCAATATTTTGTGAGGTCCATTCTTAAGAATGCCCCCTTTTTCAGATTTTATACAAAAAATTTGGAGATTTAATATGATGAATGTGTTTTTGCGGCTTCTGTGTATTTGGTTTACAAAAATCACGATTTTTTTCTGTAAGCTGGTGGGTCATAACGGGACAAACCTGGCAGGTAAAATCGTAGTGCGGGTGTACCCCCGTATTTTAACTGATTTATCCCGGCAGATTCGGGAAAAAATCATTGTTGTTTGCGGCACTAACGGAAAAACCACCACCAATAACCTGATTGACAAGCTGCTTTGCGATCAGGGATATCGGGTGGTATGCAACCGCCTTGGCGCCAATATGACAGAAGGAGTCATTGTCGCCTTTATTCGGGAAACCGACTGGTTGGGGAGACTCCATGCCGACTTTGCCACTTTGGAAATTGACGAAGGATATGCACAGGTGTTGTTCCGCTATTTTCAGCCGGATTACCTGATTATCAATAATCTGTTTCGGGATCAGCTGGATCGGTACGGAGAGATTGATCTCACCATGGAGATGCTGAACCGTGCCTTGCAGCAGCTGGACAAAACTACCCTGGTGTTAAACGGGGATGACCCCCTGTGCGCACAATTTGCGGAGCGCTTCCCCTTAAAATCCATATTTTACGGCATTGATCAGGATCTGGGAATTGCCTGCAACGAAACCAAGGAAGGGCGCTTTTGCCCCTTTTGCGGAACCTTACTTTCCTATGATTATTATCACTACAGTCAATTGGGGAGCTATACTTGCCCCAATTGCTCCTTTCATCGGCCGCAGCTGCAATTCAGGGCAGATCAGGTTTCCTTCCGGCAAGGGCTTTCCTTTGCGGTCAACGGGCAGCCTATCGCTTTGAACTACCGTGGGATTTATAACATTTATAATGTATTGGCCGCTTATGCCGCTTTTGTCCTGTGCGGGCTGGACGCTCAAAAAATTGCCAGAAGTCTTACCACCTACCGGCCTCAGGTAGGGCGCATGGAGGAATTTCAATTCCCTCAAAAAAAGCTGGTACTGAACCTTTCCAAAAATCCCGCAGGCTTTAATCAGGGAATTGCAACGGTACAGCTGGACGACTCTTACAAGGATGTAATCATCGCCATTAACGATAATATTCAGGACGGGAAGGATGTTTCATGGCTGTGGGATGTGGATTTTGAAAAGCTGCAGGAGCATGTGCGCCACATCACCACTTGTGGAATCCGCCGTCATGATATGCTGATCCGGCTGAAATATGCCGATTTTCAAAACATATCCACTGCCGCTTCCATGAAGGAGGCTGTCCGTGCAGCATTGGAAAGCGACAGTGAAATTGTGTATGTGCTGGTCAATTATTCGGCCCTCTTCCCCACGCACGGGATGCTGACAGAGCTGCTGAAGGAAGAAGAAACAGGGAGGGATCAGGGATGAATCATGAGCTTCAAATCGGTCATTTATATCCGGAGCTTTTAAATCTATACGGTGACAGAGGAAACATTACCGCCCTGCAAAAACGGCTCCAATGGCGGGGCATTGCCTCTCAGCTGCATCAGTTTACTTTGTCAGACAGTATTGATTTCACCAAGCTGGACATTGTGTTTATCGGCGGCGGGAGCGATCGGGAGCAGCTCCTGGTCTGCCAAAAGCTGCTGGAGCAAAAAAGCGCACTGCAGGAATATGTGGAAACCGACGGTGTCCTGGCAGCCGTGTGCGGCGGATATCAGCTGTTGGGTCATTATTACCAATTGCAGGACGAACGGATAGAAGGCCTGGGTTTGCTGGATTTACACACAGACAGCAAGCCCAAGCGGCTGATCGGAAAGGTGATTATTCAAAGCGGACTGTTTGATGACTATATTGTAGGCTTTGAAAACCACGGCGGCCGTACCTACACCTCTCATCTGCCCTTAGGCATTGTGCAGTACGGAAACGGAAATAACGGAGAGGATCATCAGGAAGGTGCCGTTTATAAAAACGTTGTAGGCACCTATCTGCACGGTCCCGTCCTGCCGGCAAACCCAAAGCTTACCGACTGGCTGTTAGAGCGCGCCCTGCGCCGTAAGTACGGAGAGGACGCCCCCCCGCTCACTCCTTTAGACGATGCCCAAGAGGACGCCGCAAGAACATTTATTGTCCATAAGTATTTACACCGATAAAATATAACGACCGGACAGCCGGAAAGAAAATTCCTTTCAGCTGCCCGGTCACTTTTTATTGAAATAACCCATACTTTACTCTCATACGCTCCGCCTGCTCCATCCAGGACGGAGTCAGCAGCCACAAAAAGAAAGCCGTTCCACCTGCATGAACCAGATCAAAGGGCAGGCCCTGCGCCACGGTTGCTGCAAGCATGACGCCGGTAGGATGAGGCTGCCACAGCAGCAAGGAAGCCAGATTCATTAAAAATCCGTACAACAGCAGTGTGACAAAAAAACCGAACAAACTAACATACCACCGATTGACCTTCCAGTACGGAGCAATCAATCCGGAAAGGCCGCCCACAAGCCCAAAGGCCACCATATGCCAGGGAGTCCAAGCTCCTTGGCCAAAAAACATGTTAGAAACAAAAGCTGCCGCAGCGCCCACCAAAAACCCGGTTCCCGCACCGAATGCCAGACCGGTTAAAATCACAATGGCCATCATTGGCTTAATTTGCGGGAGT
>CAKSSZ010000067.1 GCA_934489915.1 uncultured Clostridia bacterium
ATTTTATATTGTTCTATCTCCGTATCATCAATCAAATCTTCTTTAATTTCCTTCATCAATTGCTGCGCTGTTTCTCTATCGCCTGCCACATATGCCTCTTTCAATTTCTGTAATGTTTCCTTGTTCTTTATAAACTCGCTGTTTTCCTGGCGGAGCTTTTGATTTTCTTCCTGCAAATTTGTTATTTTTTCTTGCAATGACTGATTTTCCTGCTTCAACCTATCATTTTCCTCAGAAATATCCTGTATCGTTTCCTGAATCCCTTTAGAGTAGTTTTTTTCTTCTGTCAACTGCTCACTAATTTGATCCTTTTCTTGCTTCATTCTTTCTTGACTGAATGAGGTAAAACTAATCATTACCACAAGAATTACAAAAAATATCAAGATGTAAAGCCAAAAAAACCTATGAGCATTGCTTTGCATCACTTTTGTTTTTTCGTCCACCAAAATCGTGACATCCTTTCATAAGTGTTTCACGTGAAACATTTATTTTTTTATCAGGTCTAATACCCGTTCCAGTTCTTCCAAGTCGTAATACTCAATCTCTATTTTTCCTTTATTTTTCCCGGGAACAAGCTTAACCTTGGTTCCTAAATAGGATTGCAAATCCGCTTGAATTCCTTTCAATTGGGTTTTTAAGTTTAAATCTACCGGTGTTTTTTCCTTGGCAGGCTTCGGTTGTCCTAATTGTGCAATCATTTTTTCCGTCTGTCTTACACTTAAATCATGCGCAATTACTTTTTGTGCCAGGTCAATTTGAACATCCGCATCATCCACTCCGGCAATTGCCCTTGCATGACCGCTGGAAAGCTCGCCATATGTAACCATATCCTGAACACTTTCCGGAAGTCTCAACAAACGCAATGCGTTTGCAATTGCCGGTCTGCTTTTGCCCACCTTTTCCGCCACTTGCTGCTGTGTTAAAGAAAATTCACTCATCAGGGTTTGATATCCCTTCGCTTCTTCAATTCCGTTTAAATCTTCTCGCTGCAGATTTTCCACCAACGCAATTTCGGCGCTTTGCTCCTTGCTATAGGTTCGGACAACAGCCGGAACCGTTTGTAATCCCGCCTGCTTTGCCGCTCTCCATCGCCGCTCGCCGGCAATAATGCGGTAAAAGCCGTCCTTTTCCTCTGCTACAATCAAAGGCTGAATGACGCCGTGCTGCTGAATAGAGGTTGCCAGCATTGCCAGCTTCTCTTCATCAAAATCTTTTCTCGGCTGATCGGGGTCGGGTTCAATTTGAGTAATTTTCAACTCGGCAATTCCAACATTTTTTTCGTTTTCAATGGAAAAGTCTTCGGAAATAAGTGCTCCTAAGCCTTTTCCCAAGCCCTTTTTCGCCATTTTATATCTCCGTTTCTTATTTGTTATTCTGAATAACCTCTTTTGCTAATGCAAGATAGCTGTCAGCTCCCTTGGAATACGGATCATAAGCAATAATGGGTTGTCCGTAGCTTGGAGCTTCACTTAACCGAACATTTCTTGGAATTACAGCATGATATACCTTTTTTTCAAAGTATTTTTTTACTTCTTCTGCAACCATCATTGATAAATTTGTCCTGGAATCATACATGGTCAGCAAAATTCCTTCTATTTCTAAGCCTTCGTTCAATTGTTTTTTCATTGATTTTATTGTTTGCATCAAACGGCTCAGCCCTTCTAACGCATAATATTCACACTGTACAGGGATTAACACGCTATCAGAACATACCAACGCATTGACTGTCATTAAGTTCAGGGAAGGGGGGCAATCAATAAAAATGTAATCATATTGCTCTTTCACAGAAGACAACGCTTCTTTTAAAATATATTCCCGTTTTGGTACCGAAACCAATTCAACCTCCGCTCCTGCCAGCTGTATATCGGAGGGGGAAAGATACAATGATCCAAATTCTGTTTGTAAAATGGATTCCTCCATTGTACATTCTCCAATCAAAACCTGGTAAATTGTATTATTCAACTCATCTGTATCAATTCCCAACCCGCTTGTGGCATTTCCCTGGGGGTCTAAATCGATTAAAAGAACAGACTTCCCCTGTTTTGCCAGGCAAGCGCTGACATTAACGGTAGTCGTGGTTTTTCCTACGCCGCCTTTTTGATTTACTACCGAAATAATTTTACCCAACAGTAAAAGCCTCCTCTTTGTCTTTAGTTTGAGGTTTCATCCACCAAATCAATTCTGTTATCCGCCGCAAATTTGCAAAATCCGTCCTTATATTCCTGATAAAATTCCTTGTTTTTCATCATCGTATATTCAATAGGATCTGCGTACTTCTTTAACTTCAACACAATTTTTTCAGAAGGAACTGTTTTAAAAAGCTTTCTTTCTTCACAAGGGAGAAAAGAAATTTTTGAAAACTGGTCATAAGATAAATTCAAAATTTTAGGGATCTCTTTTCCCAAATCATCTTTAAAAACAGTTGCAGCCACTATTTCTGTTTTATCAAACATAATTTTTCTTTTTGCCATAAGAAAAAACTCCTTTTTATCTTTGTTTAACTATTGCCTGAACACAATTATATCACACCTTATGACAAAATTCAATCTTTTTTTATGTTTCACGTGAAACATTTTTATGAGATTTTGGGATTATGATAGAATATTTAATATAATCCTCACAATCTGTTTTTTCTGCACGTGCCATTACACCTGCTTGCTTCATAGATTCAATTGCTTTATTTACCGTATTAAAAAACAAGCGTAAATCCCTTGGAAAACCAATTTTAGCTTCCTTTTTCTTTTGCATTTCCTTACGCTGGCATGCCAACATTGCTCTCTCTACTAATTTTTCTGTTTCCTGCACGTTTAAATTTTTCGCTATGACTTCTTCCAGAATAGAGAGCTGTGCCTCTTCATCATGAAGGCGCAGTAACGCGCGTGCATGCCGTTCTGATAATTTATTGACCACCAATTGCCGTTTTACAGTCTCCGATAAACGTAATAACCGCAGCTTATTTGCTACCGTAGACTGTGTTTTTCCAACCCGATCTGCAATCATCTCCTGGGTCATGCCATGAACATGAACCAGAGTATCGAACGCCTTTGCTTCCTCCCAATAGGTTAAATCCCTGCGCTGTACATTTTCAATCAATGCAACTACAGCGGAATCCGACTCGTCAAATTGCTTGATGATCACAGGAACCTCCCGCAATCCGGCTTGTCCAGCCGCTTTTAGCCGCCGTTCCCCGGCAATTAATTCATAACAGTCTTCCCCTCTGCGCACCATAAGTGGCTGCAAAATTCCATATTGACGAATAGACAGACAAAGCTCATCAATAGAGGTACGGTCAAAGACCCGCCTTGGCTGATTTGGATTTGGTATAATCTTATCAATAGAGACATAACAAACCTTATCCTCCGGAAGAACTCCGCCGCCCATCATTTGCTCTAACAGATCATTAAAATGAAATTTAGACATGACATTTTTTCTCCTTTTTCCAAGTAATTTTTCAGAAGCATATAAAATCTCTATTCTTAGTATACCATATTTTACCTGGTTGTGGAGAATAAATCGTTCGACTTTTTCAAAAAATCATTTTTCTTTTCTCATCCTATTAACGGTTTTTTCGATGGAATTCCTGCACGGCGAGGGTACTTTTTAGGGGTATTCGCTATTTTTTTGATAGAAATAATTGTATGGCTGTCGATTCTTGTTTTTCTAATTTTTTCGGTCTCCCCGCCCAAAAGAGAAATAGCGCCCTTTCCTTCTGCCCATTCCTCTTCTCCCCGGCTTCCCTTCATTGCTACAAAATATCCGCCTTTTTTTACAAACGGGAGACAAAGCTCGCTTAATACATTCATCGGTGCGACCGCTCTGGCTACAGCAATATCAAACATTTCTCGATATTCTGTCTTAATTGCAGCGTCCTCTGCTCTGGCATGGCAGAAAGAAAGCCCGGACAAGGACAGCCGATCTGCCACCTCTTCTAAAAATGTCAATCTTTTTTGCAACGAATCCAACAATACAATTGAAAGCTCCGGCATCGCAATTTTCAAAGGAATTGACGGAAAGCCGGCACCGGTTCCAACGTCAATCACCCGGCATCCGGGAAAAAACAATCCCGTTTCCAGACAGGTTAAACTATCCAGAAAATGCTTTTGAATCACTTCTTCCGGCTCGGTGATGGCAGTAAGATTCATTTTCTGATTCCATTCCAGTAAAAGATCATAATATAACAAGAACTGATCCACTTGTTTATCTGTTAACGGAACATTAATTTCAGAAGCGCCCTCCAACAGCATTTTTTTCATTTGTCTGGTTCCTTTCCGTCTCTATTTATTTAATGCAACCATTAAAACGGCCAAGTCCGCAGAAGATACACCGGAAATACGGGAAGCCTGACCCAATGATTCCGGCCTGATTTTGCTTAACTTCTGGCGTGCTTCTAACCGCAATCCATAAATTGACTGATAATCAATCTCTTCCGGTATTTTTTTTGACTCCATTTTTAAGAATTGCTCAACCTGCTGCTTTTGCTTTTCAATATACCCTTGATACTTTATTGTTATGTTAACTTGTTCTTTCACATCCTCCGGAAGGTCGGGGCGTTTCTCATCTACACATTTTAATTCTTGATACGTAATGGTCGGGCGGCGAATCAAGGCAGCTAAACGAACCCCTGTGGTAACCTCACTTTCCCCATGAGAAGAAAGAATCTGATTTAACAATTCCGTAGGGGAGAGGGTGGTTTCTTCACACCGCTTTATTTCCTCCTGAATCAACTTTTGTTTTTCACAAAATGACTCATACCGTTCCTGTGAAATCAAGCCCAGCTCATATCCCAATGGGGTGAGACGGGCATCTGCATTGTCCTGTCTCAATAACAAACGGTATTCAGAGCGTGCCGTCATCATGCGATAGGGTTCTTTCGTTCCTTTTGTCACCAAATCATCAATTAACGTGCCAATATACCCCTGGCTGCGGTCAATCACAACCGGCGTTTGATTTTTTATTTTTCGAGCAGCATTGATCCCGGCTACCAGCCCCTGTGCTGCCGCTTCTTCATATCCGGAAGAACCGTTAAACTGTCCCGCACCGTATAATCCGCTTATGGTCTTTACCTCTAACGTTGCTTTCAGCTGTAACGGGTTGATACAGTCATATTCAATCGCATATCCTGTCCTCATTACCTGCACATGCTCCATCCCTTTCACAGACCGCAAAAAGGCAAGCTGTACGTCCTCAGGCAGACTGCTGGACATTCCCTGCACATACATTTCCTTGGTATCCTCTCCGGTTGGCTCAATAAAAATTTGATGCCTTGTTTTATTCGGGAAACGCATCACCTTATCTTCAATTGACGGGCAATATCTTGGTCCAATTCCCTCAATCTTTCCGGAATATAAAGGCGAACGGTGAATATTTTCACGAATGATCCGATGGGTCTCTTCGTTAGTATAGGTCAGCCAGCATGACATTTTATTATACAATTCTCGTTTGGTCGTAAAAGAAAAAGGTACAATTGTATCATCTCCCTTTTGCTCCTCCATTTGAGAAAGATCCAGGCTGTCCCGATGTACCCGTGCCGGAGTACCGGTTTTAAACCGCATTAACTCAATCCCTTGATCCAGCAGGCATTGGCTTAATTTGGTTGCCGCAAACATCCCATCCGGTCCACCCGGATAAAACACATCACCCACAATAATATTTCCCTTTAAATAAGTGCCGCTTGCAATAATCACTGCTTTTACGGAAAAGAAGGCGCCTAAATGAGTTACGACTCCGGTTACTTTTTGATGATCAAACAGGATTTCCGTAATTTCACATTGTTTAATGCATAACCCAGGCTGCATTTCCAGTCTTTTTTTCATTTCCATCTGATATTTTCTGCGATCTGCCTGAGCACGAAGGGAGTGAACCGCCGGTCCCTTCCCCCGATTTAACATTCTGGATTGAAGAAAGGTTTGATCGATTACTTTTCCCATTTCTCCGCCCAAAGCGTCAATTTCCCGCACCAAATGACCCTTGGAGGTACCCCCGATTCTGGGGTTGCAAGGTAAATTTGCAATAGCGTCCAAATTAATGGTAAATAAAATAACGCTGCAACCCAGTCTGGCTGCTGCCAAGGCTGCCTCACACCCAGCATGTCCGCCGCCGATTACAGCAATATCATAACTTCCTGCCTGATACATAATAATCTCCAATCCGCCACCCTGCACCGGCGCAAATCGTAATGAATGATCTTTTATCAGCAGGGCAAGAAAATGATAAAAGATCACTACTCAAAACTGTGTATTTTAATGATATTTATTTTCCTACGCAAAAGTCTGCAAAAATATGAGCAACCGTGTCTTCGCTGACTTCTAAACCGGTAATTTCCCCTAAATTGCGACAAGCGTCTGTCAAATCAATAGAAATCATGTCCAACGGCAATTCCCGTCCTGCCAACGCATCCTCAATATTTTGTAATGCACGCTCCAAACATTGCTTATGACGAAGGTTATTAAAAAACGTTGATTCCTGAAAATCGGGCTGCTCCTCCAAAGCCACCTGATAAATAGCGTCATACAATTCATCTAATCCCTCTCCGGTTTTGCAGGAGATCGGAAGAAGGGAGTATGAAACCGTCAGCGCAGAAGGTAAATCACATTTATTTTTAATATAAATGACCTTTTTTCCCTGCAAACAATCTTCAATTTCCGCATCATTTTGATCAAAAGGTCTGGATCCGTCCATTACCCACAAAATTAAGTCACTTTGCGGAATCATTTCTTTGGTCATGGCAACGCCGATTTGTTCAATTTGATCCTTTGACTCCCGTATACCGGCAGTATCAGTTAAACGGATTAACAACCCCTTTATTTCTAACTGATCTTCAATCATATCCCGGGTCGTTCCTTCAATATCGGTTACAATCGCTTTTTTTGTTTTTAACAGCAGGTTCAACAAAGAAGATTTTCCCACGTTGGTTTTCCCGATTAACAGCGTACGCAAACCCTCTTTTACAATTCTGCCCTTTTGAAATCCCTTTAAAGCTTTCACAATTTCCTGCTTTACCTGTTCTAATTCCTGAAAAAAAGCCTCTCTTTCCCATTCCTCCAAATCCTCATCAGGAAAGTCAATCACCGCTAAAATTTTTGCATTTGCTGTAACCAACCGTTCTCTAAGAGCATTTAATTGATGAGAAATTCCACCCTCTAACTGACCGGCTGACTGGTAGACCGCATAAGCGGAATCAGATTGGATTAAATCAATTACAGCCTCTGCCTGAGACAAATCCATCTTTCCGTTTAAAAAGGCTCTTTTGGAAAACTCCCCTCTATTTGCCATTCTCGCACCGGAATGAAGCGCCGCTTCCAGCACCAACTGAGTATTACGCACGCCGCCGTGACAATAGATTTCCACAGTATCCTCCCCGGTAAAGGAAGAGGGATGATGGAATACGCCGCACAATACCTGGTCAATCACCTTTCCGTCATATTGAATTTTACCGTAAACCATACTGTAGGGAGGAGCGTCCTTTAATTGTTTTTTTCCAACAAAAATAGAATCGCATACTTGAAAGGCCGTTTCTCCGCTCACCCGAATCATGGAAACCGCCCCTTTTCCGGGAGGGGTTGAAATTGCTGCAATTGTTTCTTCCATCATTTCACCTGTTTTCAAACAAATATTTTTCTCAATTTTTAAAAAAGGCGGTGTACCTTTTTACACCGCCTCTGCCCACGCACTTATTATTTCACTTTTCTATCTTTCTTCCTGTTCATTGGATCTTGCACGATAAGGTCTGTTACCGGAACGTTTATGGTAATCATTCCGTTTTACTGCGTTTTTCGGGCTGATAATAATTCTTCTGTTCGG
>CAKSSZ010000068.1 GCA_934489915.1 uncultured Clostridia bacterium
GTAAAGGCGTAATCAGTCTGATACTTATAAATCGATTACACCTAAATTTAACAAGTTCAGTAGAAAGCTCCATATGAGAATATGGAGCTTTTTTACTGGGAACAAGGGGGCATATCGAATGGATACAATTATTAAAACAATGGCGTTTCACAAAACCGTGCGGGCATACGGTGCGGTGACGACGGAGCTTGTAAACCGTGCCGCTGCGCTGCATAAAACCATGCCGGTGGGGACGGCCGCTTTAGGGCGTGCGCTGACTGCTGCTGCCATTATGGGAGCAATGCTCAAGGAACCGGGGGAATCCGTTTCCCTGCAATGGAAGGGCGGCGGCCCTTTGGGGAGTGTGTTTGCGCTGGGCGAGTTCGGCGCCAAGGTGCGGGGATATGTGGACAATCCTCTGGTGGATCTGCCTCTTTCCCCCAGCGGCAAGCTGGATGTAGGAACGGCTGTCGGCGTTGACGGAACCTTGAGCGTGGTACGGCAGCTGGCGGTCGGTGAGCCGTATGTGGGGCAGATCCCGTTGGTCAGCGGTGAAATTGCCGATGATCTGACGGTTTATTATGCAAAGAGCGAGCAGATTCCAAGCGCTGTGGGTTTGGGCGTTTTGGTAGACGTGGACTACAGCGTGAAGGCGGCGGGCGGCTTTATCATCAGCCTCATGCCCGGGGCGGAGGAGGAAACCGTTTGCCGCATTGAAGAGGGACTGCGCCGGGTGAAATCGGTCACGGATTTAGTTGCCGGCGGGACGGACGCCGCCGGGATTTTACAGGCTGTTTTGGGAGATGCTGAACTGGAAGAGGTGGAGACGCTGACCCCGGCCTATGCCTGCCCGTGTTCGTTAGAGCGAATGGAACGGGGGCTGCTGAGCTTAGGACGGGAGGAGCTGACCGAGCTGGCAGAAAAGCCGGAGGGGGCAGAGCTGGTTTGCCACTTCTGCAACCACAGTTATCAAATTTCTCAAAAACGCCTGCGTGAGCTGGCAAAACAGGCAAAGCATTAAAAGGGTGATTGAAATGGAAGAAAAAAATACCGATCAGGATTATCTGGAGTGTGAAAAATTTTGGATTTTTCTCATGATGATCGGCGTAGGCGGCTTTCTGGGCGCTTATACCTTTGTGCTGAAGGGGGGCGTGTTCTGTAACGCCCAAACGGCAAATTTTGTGCTGCTTGCCCTGCATTTGGGACAGGGGCATTGGGCAAAAGCGGGTTATTTTCTCATTCCCATTTCTGCTTATTTGGCCGGCGCCATTTTATCGGAATTTTTACCGAAGCGGATCAACCGCTGGGAGATTTTAAGGTGGGATACCTTTTTTGTAGGGTTTGAAATGATCTGCTTTTTATTGATCGGGCTGGTGCCGGATGACGCACCGCCCCAATTTTGCCAGATCTTTGTGAATTTTGTGGCTTCCATGCAATATAACACCTTCCGGCAGGCAAAGGGGGTATCCCTTGCCACCACCTTTTGCACCAACCACTTGCGGCAGGTGGGGATCCATACGGTGAAGTGGTTCCATAAGAAGAATCCGGCTGCGTTGGTTCGGTTGAAGATGCACGGGTGGATGCTGGGCGCATTTGTGGCAGGAGGGATTGCCTCTGCCTTTTTGTGCGGTCGGTTTCAGGGAAAGGCCATTTGGTGGGCAGAACTTTTGCTACTGATTGTATTTTTGGATCTGCTCCGTGCCGATTTGAGCTATGAAAAGGATCGGATCCATCAGGTGCCGCACGGCCATTAAGAAGCGGTTTTTGCCGGAAAGTCAGGTTGAAAAAAGAAAAGCAAAATCGCCCGAAATCTCAATGATTTCGGGCGATTTTGCATGTGATTTTATCTTGTTACTCATCCCAATTACGAACGCTCCCCGGTTCGTACACCTCCGGTAAAAGCCCTGCCTTGGAGAGCGGCTCTCCGGCGGCATAAAGGTGGGAGGTGTCTCCGAATTGGAGACACCGGAAGGAGACGTCCCCCCGCTCCACCTCAGAGGAAACCAGGGTGGTAACAGAGGTAGGCGCCATATAGAAGCTTTGCCACAGCTGGGCGGTGGAGATGCCGGTTAAATATCCAACAACAGCAGACCCCAATGCCAAATGGCAGAACAGCACAATGGTAAAGTCCCGGTTATGTTCGCAGCGGTAGCCTAAGCCGTCCCGCCGGTATCCGTAGGATGAGAGCAGCTGATCCACCCCCTGCTTGGTTTCTTCAAAAATTTCTTTGGAGTTACCGGTATTGATGATGGGGGCGTTGACCCAGTTTTCCCGATCAAAATAGTCGGGGGAACCGGTCAGCTCCCGAAAGGGCAGATCCCACGGATAGCCGTGCCCCCGTTTCCCATAGGGTTGAATTTTGCCTCGGAATTCTTCCATCCAGGGGAGAATTTTCGCTTCCCGACCCAGTTTTTCCAAGGTTGGCCGGGCGGTATCCCGCGCTCTTCCCAAGGGGGAGCAATAAAAATCTTCTACCGGAAGCTTGGTAAGCCGCCGGGAGAGCAGCTCTGCCTCCCGCCAGCCCTTGGGCGTGAGAGAATCAATGCTGTAATCCGGCTCACCGTGACGTACAATTAAAATTCTCATTCCGCTTCCTCCTGTTCTGTACAGACCAGGTAAACCCCATCGCCCTGAACGGTATATGCGCCCAAATTTGCCGGGATCAGATAGGTATCCCCGGCGGTGATAGGCTGGGGTTCTGCGCTGGAAAGAATCTGCCCCTGACCCGAAACGCAGAAAACAATGTGAAAATGCCCGTCCGTATTGCGGGACACGGTTTGACCGGTGTATTTCCGAATGGAAAAGTAGGGGCACTGCGCCAACAGCACATTTTCCCCGCTGACCGGTTTGGCGTCCTTTGCGGCGTGCAGGTTTGCCACTGCCAGGCTTTCTTCCAGATGGAGAGGGCGCAGCTTTCCTTCTTTGTCTTTCCGCTGATAGTCATAGAGCCGATAGGTGGTGTTGGAATTTTGCTGAATTTCTGCTACCAGCAGTCCTTCACACAGGCAATGCACGGTGCCGGCGGGGATGAAATACGCCTCTCCTGCCGAGACGGGAATATAGTTGATTTCCTGCTCCAGGGCGCCGTTTTGCACAGCGGCGCGTACTTCTTGAGCGGTCATGTCACGCTTCCAGCCGTAGCCGATTTTTGCACCCGGCTTGGCGTCGATGATATACCACATTTCTGTTTTTCCCCGGGGGCTGTTTTCATGCGCCCGGGCATATGCGTCATCCGGATGCACCTGAATGGAAAGATCCCGGTTGGCGTCAATCAATTTAAACAGCAGGGGAAAATCCGCCGGGGCGAATTCCGGGTGAGCGGTTAAGACCTGCACTAAGCTTTGCCCGGCAAAGGCACCGTTTGCCACAACGCTTTCCCCGGCGGGGTGAGTGGAAAGCTCCCAGCTTTCCCCGGCGTTGTCAGCGGTGCAGTCCTTGTGATAAATTTGCTTTAATTGCGTGCCGCCCCAAATCAAATATTTGATGGAAGGTTTCATTTTGAGTGGATACATTTTGCCTCATGTCCTTTCTGTCTGTTCTCTTTCTTCTATTTTACCCCAAAACATACAGTTCGTCCAGTAAAAAAGTAAAAATGGTTGAAATTTTTTTACCTTTGTGATATAATGAATAGGAATATGTGTGGAAAGGCGGCGATGCCCGTGGATCAGGTTCGCATTTTAGGTGTGACGGTGGATAACGTCACAATGGATCAGGCAGAAGCGTTGGTTTGGAAGTGGATGGAGGAGACGGGAAACCGTATGATAGTGACCCCCAATCCTGAAATTATTTATCGGGCATATCAGGAGCCGGCGTTTCGGGAGGTGTTAAATTCCTCCGATCTGACCTTGCCGGACGGAATCGGCGTGGTGTACGGTGCAAAAATTTTGGGAACGCCCCTGCAGGAGCGGGTGCCGGGCTATGAGCTGTGCTGCCGGGTACTGCAGGGCTTGAGCGAGCATGGGAAAAGCGTTTTCTTATTAGGCGGCAAGCCGGGTGTGGCAGAGCAGGCGGCGGAGCGGATCCCCGGGATGTTCCCCGGAGCTAAGGTTGCAGGCTTTTGCGACGGATATTTTAAGGATGACGGAGCGGTGATTGAGCAGATCAACCGTTCCGGTGCGGATTTTTTGATGGTATGCATTGGGTTCCCCCGGCAGGAGCAGTGGATTGCCCGCTATCGGGATCGGTTAAACGTGAAGGTAAGCATTGGCGCAGGCGGGTCGGTGGATGTGCTGGCCGGTACGGTGAAGCGTGCGCCGGCGTTTTTTTGTAAATTCGGGCTGGAATGGTTTTATCGTCTGCTAAAGCAGCCGTGGCGGCTGAAGCGGATGATGGTTCTGCCGAAATTTTTATGGACGGTTATGATACGAAAAGCGAAGGGAGACGGTGCAAATGCTTAAGGTAACCTTGTTGGAGCATACTCCTCAGCCGGAACGGCTGGTGGCAGCCGCAGCGAAGTTATGTTATTCCTCATCGGATATTGACGGCTTGATGGAAGGGCTGACGGCAGAAAAAACGGAAGCATTTTTAGAAAAGCTCATGTCCTTTTCTCACGAAAGCCCCATTGAACATGTGAGCTTTACCTTTGGGATTGAAGGGGTGTCCCGTGCGCTGCTGGCACAAATTACCCGGCATCGGCTGGCTTCTTACAGTGTGAAATCTCAGCGGTATGTGACCGAGCACCAGTTTCAGTATGTAACGCCGCCGGCAATTGAAGAAAATCCGGAGGCAAAGGCGTTGTTTGTTGACACCATGGAGACGCTGCAAAAGCGGTATAATCAGCTGGCGGATCTGTTGGAGGAGACCCATTACCGGGCGCTGCTTCAAAACGGCGTGCCGGAGAAAAAAGCCCGGGCACAGGCGGAAAAGAAGGCAATTGAGGACGCTCGCTTTGTGCTGCCTAACGCTTGCGAGACCAAGATGCTTGTGACCATGAACGCTCGGAGCTTATATAATTTCTTTCGGTTGCGGTGCTGTATGCGGGCGCAGTGGGAAATTCGGGAGCTGGCAACGCAAATGCTCCGTCTTTGCCGGGAGGCGGCGCCGGTGCTTTTTGCAAATGCGGGGCCGTCCTGCGTTGGCGGCAGCTGCAGCGAAGGGGGCATGAGCTGCGGACAGGCTGCGCAAATGCGTGAAAAATTCAAACACCTGGGAGAGGAAAGCAATGGGTAAGTTAATTGTGATCGAAGGGGTGGACGCCAGCGGAAAGCAGACACAGACGGAGCTGCTGGCAAGCCGTTTGCCCGGGGCACGGAAAATAGAATTTCCCAATTATCAGAGTGAATCGTCTGCCTTGGTGAAGCTATATTTAAACGGCGCCTTCGGCAGCAAGCCGGAGGATGTGAGTCCGGAGGCGGCCTCTGTTTTTTTTGCCTGCGACCGGTATGCTTCCTACAAGATGGATTGGGGGGCGTTTTACCGGCAGGGGGGCGTGGTTCTGGCGGATCGGTATGTGACGTCGAATATGATTCACCAGACCTGCAAGCTGACCGACCCTGCCCGGCGGGAAGCGTTTTTACAGTGGCTGGATGAATTTGAATACGGCTTAATGGGGCTGCCTCGGCCGGATTTGGTGATTTTTTTGGATATGCCGCCGGAATACGGCCGGCAATTGATGGCGCACCGTGCCAATAAAAGCAACGGCAGCGATCAAAAGGATATTCACGAGCGGGATGAAGCTTACCTCCGCCGTGCTTATGAAAACGCTGTGGCGGTTGCAAAACGGATGGGCTGGTATCGGCTCCCCTGCGCACAGAACGGTAAGATTACATCGCCGGAGAAGATCTGCGAAGAGATTTGGCGGCAGGTGCAGACTGTCATAACGGAGTGTTAAGAAAGGGGCATGTTTTATGGTATATGTAATGTTAGCGGACGGATTTGAAGAGGTAGAGGCGTTAACGGTTGTGGATTACCTGCGGCGGGCGGGGATTTCCCTTGCGACCGTCGGGGTAACCGGCGGGGTGGTGACCGGCGCACATGATATTCCCGTGACGGCGGATTGTCTGCTTGCGGAAATTTCGCCGCAGGAGGCGGAAATGATTGTACTGCCCGGCGGCGGACTGGGGACAGAGCATTTGAAAAAAAGCAGTGAGGTACGGTCTGCCGTAAAAGAATGCTACGAGGCGGGCGGATTGATTGCGGCCATCTGTGCGGCTCCCTCTGTGCTGGGAGAAATGGGACTGCTGTCCGGGAAGCAGGCTGTTTGCTATCCCGGGTTTGAAGGGGCGCTGCACGGGGCAACCCTGTCCACCCAGCCTGTGGTGCGGGACGGCCGCCTGATTACCGCAAAGGCTGCGGGGGCGGCGGCAAGATTTGCTTATGAGCTGATCTCGGTTCTGACCGATCGGGAGCGGGCAGAGCAGATTCGGGGGCAGGTTTATGATTGCTAAAGAGGGAGAGGGAAAGATGCCGAAGTTGAAAAACAGCCATCAGCTGACCCCCAGCGGCGCCCAGTGGCTGCTGTTTACCATTGTGTTGCTTTGGTTTTTCTTTACCTTTATTTATACCATTCTTCATTCCTTTCTGAGCTTTGAAAAACCGAATGGCTATCTGCTGCAAATGAGTTTGCAGATTTTTACCATTTTAATTCCTGCTGCGCTTTATTTATATCCGAAAAATATTGATATTACCGAGACCTTTTTAATCCATCGGCT
This sequence comes from uncultured Clostridia bacterium, assembly GCA_934489915.1. Classification (GTDB taxonomy): domain Bacteria; phylum Bacillota; class Clostridia; order HGM11514; family HGM11514; genus SIG438. The sequence goes on from CAKSSZ010000068.1 coordinate 6,630, forward strand.
GGATCGGAAAAATTTGTTTTTGCTGATTGGGTTAGGGGTTTGTATGCAGTTTTTATGCCGTTCCCTAAACGCCTTGATGGTGCTGCTGCTGGAGGGCTTGGGGGCGAACAGTCCGGCAAGCTCTCTGGCGGTGCCTGACAGCTTTGCCTCCGGTGTGCTGGCAGTATTTGCGGTGGTGCTGGTGCCGGCGGTCACGGAAGAATTGCTGATGCGCGGCGTGGTGCTGCATGCTTACCTGTGGCGGGGAAACCGGGCGGCCATTGCAGCCAGCGCCTTTTTATTCGGGCTGCTGCATCTGGATTTGCGTAACTTTCTTTCCACGGCGCTGTTAGGCGTTTTGCTGGCGTATGTGGTGCTGGAAACCGGCTCGGTTTTTGCCGGGATCGTGCTGCACGGCACCAATAATTTGCTGGTGCTTCTGGGGTATATGATAGAACGGAATATCCCTGTTCTTTGGATGGAAATTGCACTGACAGTGCTGGTGGTGATTTCCTTGCTGGCAATGCCTGCCTTGCTGCGGAGCTTTCGGCTGCACAACCGGGAAAATCCCAGCCGGATGGATCTGCCCATGAAGCGGAGCGTTCCCTATGAGCTGGGGCGTACCGTTTTCAGCCTGCCGGGGCTTTTGATGCTGGCGGCTTATGTGCTGGTGCAGATTCAGCTGTTCGGGAAAGGATAATCGGTATGGAATATAACATTAATTATGAATACATTGTTCGGTATTTGCAGCATATGACGCAGGAAAAAGATCCGCTGCTTCGGGAGCTGCGCCGTTACGGGAAAGAGCATGAGGTGCCGGTGTCTCAGCCGGAGACGGCGGCATTTCTTCGTTTTTTGTGCGGGGTAAAGCAGCCGGAACGGATTTTGGAAATCGGGACGGCCATCGGCCTTTCCGCCATTTTGATGGCAAAGGCGTGCCGGGGCAGGGTGGTTACGCTGGAACGGGATGAAACCATGGTGGCTGCCGCCCGTGAAAACATTAAAAAAAGCGGTTTGGAGCATCGGATTCAGCTGATAGCAGGGGATGCGGCAGAAACCCTGCCCGGCTTGCAGGAAAGCTTTGATCTGGTGTTTATGGACGCAGCAAAAGGGCAGTATGAAGCCTTTTTGGATCAGATTCACCTTTCCCCCGGCGGGGTGCTGGTGTGCGATAA